>DATBXH010000034.1:0-3348 GCA_036514375.1 Bacteroidales bacterium
TTAGAAATTTTTTATAACTTGGTAGGCGAAAACCTATTAATCGGGAACGACATCAGGAACGACGCTAACTGTTAGGAATGAATGAATGCCGCAAGAGGAACAAGGAAAAGAGCCGATTATATTCTTTACTACAAGCCCAATATTCCAATTGCGATAATTGAGGCTAAAGATAACAATCATTCGGTGCAGACTGGTATTCAACTAGGATTAGATTGTGCCAAAATACTTGATAATTATTAAAGCATTTGGCAACAAGGTAGCTTAGAGAACGCGATAAAAGAATTAGAAACAGAAATATATAAAACCGCTTAAATTTCAGGAGACATTGGCAACGCCTGTGACGATTCCCCGGAAACAGTCACCAGTGTCCTAAAGGTCCCCACATAACCAAAAACAATGGCCGATACTAACAATACAGAAGGTTTTATACCTCCTCATGGTGGTTATCGAAAATTGATTACCTACCAGAAGGCTGAGATTATTTACGATGGTACTGTTTACTTCACACAACGGTTCTTTCAAAAGCACGAAAGTACCATCGACCAGATGGTACAAGCTGCCCGAAGCGGCAAGCATAACATTGCAGAAGCAAGCATGGCCTCAGCAACTTCCAAGGAAACAGAGATAAAACTGACCAATGTGGCGCGGGCCAGTCTGGAGGAGTTAAAAAAAGATTACGAAGATTTTTTACGAACGCGCAAATTAACCCTGTGGGATAAGGATCATAAATTATCGTTGCGGTTGAGAGAACTAAATAAGACACCTGATGCTAACTATGAAACATTCAGAAAAGCAATCGAAAACCCCGTGCCGGAAATCTGCGCGAATGTTATGATTGGTTTAATTAAAATAGCTAGTTATTTGCTAAGTAATCAAATAAAAGCTCTTGAACAAGCATTTATTATCGAAGGCAGACTTCGCGAAAGAATGACAGCGGCAAGAATTAATAAACGTAATAAGGACAATAACAACAAACAGGGACGTGATCCATGATGAATCGTCACTGGTGTCTTTAGTATCCCCTAAATATAAAAATAATGAGCAACATTGCTTTTATCTCTGAATTCAGTTGTTTATAATCCTTACACCACCATCAAAAACACCGGTCCTTCCCAGTCGCTTACGGTGCCTGGTACTATTTCCTTATGGAAGAAGGCATACTTTGTTCCGCTTTTCAGGTCGTGAATATCGGTGTGGGCGGTGGTAGTGGGTTCAGCAGCCTTACGATTGGTAAAACTGACGATATCGTCGGTATATTCCCACTGATGAGCGCCTCTGTCAATTCCTTCGGCAACCAGGCGTACGGTACCCGAAATTTTCGTGTTCTTTGCCTCAAAGTGATGCTTTTGAGGCGTTGAATGGTTCCTAACCAACATACCGGCACTCACTACAATCCCTTCGCGTTTATCGTCCGTAATGGCAGGGTCGTTGGCCGTATCTTCCACGTAATGTCCCAGTTTGGTAAGATAGGTATCCAACACCTGACGCTTCTGGAGAAGTATCTTGGTTGCACTTGACCCGGCATGCTGAGCCGCCGCAAGTGCCGCTTCCGTATCATTAGCAGCAGTGGTTACAACTTCCAGCGGAGGATTTATTAAATTGCCTACCTGGTTAAAATTAGGATTACCTGTCATTTTTAATACGACTTGTTTTGCGAAAACAATGGCTTGCGCATCGCTTTTGTCGTCCAGTCCAAGGTTTACTTTCACTTTCATTTTGCGTTTTTTTAAGGTTAATTTATAGGTAATTATTACTTCTTTTTGTTTGAGGGTCCACACCCGTTATGTTTGATCTCCGATCCGTCTTATTTGAACTCCAACCTGCCCTGTTGGATCTCCGATCCGTTGTGTCGGAACTCCGACCCGTTGTATCGGAGATCCGATTCGTCGTACCGGAACTCCGATTTGTTCTGTCGGAGCTCCGATTTGTCGTGTTTGAATTCCAACCCGTTGTGTCGGAACTCCGATCCGTTGTATCAGAATTCCGATTCGTCGTGTCGGAACTCCGATTTGTCATGTTTGGACTCCAACCCCTCGTGTCGGAACTCCGATTCGTCGTGTTTGAACTTCCCGAATTCTTTTTTGATTGGAATCTGCACGGAAGGTCATCCCAAACCTTGCTATTGATAACGATAGCGGACTCATGTAAACAAATCATAACCATAGTTTTTAAGATTAGATAACTGAGGTTTTCATTTCAAAGTAAACCAACTCAACTCTTAAAAACAATATCTTAAAATGATGCCAGGCACGAAACACCCATTTTGAGGCACGAAATCCCTATTTTGAAGCATGAAACCGGAAAAAAAGCTTATTTTTTTCTATTTTCCCCGGGATTAAAGCGATTGAGAAAGTCATCGATGCTGTCTCTGGCTATAATTGCCGAATGATTATCGGCCAGGAATATAGTACGGGTTTTCTTTTCGAATTTTACCAGGTGTCTCATGCCAAGAAATTGACAAACGCGATGCTATCTTCAATGTCTACTGCAATCAGCAAGAGTGAAGGGTTGGAGGAGTCTTCCATAATACGTTAGCAATTCAATTCTGTAATAACTTTTGGGTTGTTTTGATTTTCAAATCTTTGAAATTTTTTGGTAAAAGGCAATTTTACCATGCCTGCCTCTTTTAAATCAGGATTATTGGCTTTTATCTCTTCAATATTTTGTATTGGTGTTTATAGACAAGGCTGGGTCAACATGACCCCGGCTTTTTTTGATAATAAAATTTCTGGCCCGATATTTGTTATGATAGCATTACATTCATATAACAATATACTTTATTTTTTGGTTAGTTACGAAAAGCCTTGCTGTGAAGACAAGGCTTTTTTCATTGTAATGAAACTTTTGGCCTGAAATTTGTAGTAGTAATCATAAATAAACATAGTACAAAATTGTTAGTTAGTTACAAAAAGCTTTGTCGTGAGATAAAGCTTTTTGCTTTTTAACTGTTTTAGTCATGAAGGAGAAGCCCTCAGTGAAAGCAATTGCACCGGTTATCATGAATCGGGAAAGATTTTTTTGTGTTAATCCGCAAAGTTTGTAGCAAAAATTTCAGAAAAACATTAGGGTATATCCGGTTTAACCTGTAGTTAGCTTAGAATATAGTTTAAGTAGTTAAGTTTTCAAAAAACGAAACTAATGGGGAATTACCGGACTGTTGTGAAATAGACCGGTTTTTTTATGAAATAAGGTTAACAGGGAGTTGAAAGAGATAGAAATATTGAAATGCGTTGCGATTAGTGAAGTCACAAAATAAGAAAGGCCGGAGCAGATATCCGGCCTTTTGTTTTTTCAAAATCGAAATAAATTAGCGGTACCTGATGGATACCCAATGTTTTCAGATTTTTT
>DATBXH010000035.1:0-3543 GCA_036514375.1 Bacteroidales bacterium
GATTGTGTATACATCTCAGCAATACGTTTGGTAGCGCCCATGATGTTAGTTGGATTTACAGCTTTATCGGTAGATATCATGATAAATTTTTCAACATTATATTTTACCGATAAATCTGCCAGTGTTTTCGTCCCTAAAGCATTGTTGTGTATAGCCTCGGCAGGATTACTTTCCATCATCGGGACATGCTTGTAAGCTGCGGCATGATAAACGATATCTACCTGAAACCGTTCGAATATTTTGGTCATCCGCAATGGATTGGTGATATCGCCAACGATAGGTTCAAAGTTGTGAAAATGGAGTTTTTCAGCCATTTCCAATTCCAGATTATACAGGGGAGTTTCAGCCTGGTCAAGCAAAATGACTTTTTTAGGAGCATAATTTGATATCTGCCTTACAATTTCGCTCCCAATGGAACCAGCTGCTCCGGTAACAAGGATGGTTTTATTCTCCAGTTGTTTCCGGATATTGGTAGAGTCCAGGTTAATGGGTTCCCTCTCGAGCAGATCCTCAATATTAATCTGTTTAAGCTGTTTTGCACTGAAATCTCCATTAATCCATGATTTTATTTTGGGTGCGGTAAGAACTTTGATTTTATAGTTTAAACATTTTTCAACAATCAGGCTCTTTTTAACAGGACTCACATAATCCTTTGCTATAATAAGTGCATCAACATCATTTTTTTCCAGAAGCTCTTCCAGTTTATAAAGGGGGTAAATGTTAATTCCCTCAATGTTTTTTCTATGGTTTTGTTTCTTTTCATCAATAAAAGCAACTACCCTGTATTTTACTTCTGTGTCCAGGTCGAGAGCCCTTTTTGTTGCAATGGCAAATTCGTCGGTTCCGAATATGATTACGTTCGATCTCGACTTTGAATTATTCCTGAATTCCAGGAAAATAAACTTAATTATCAGCCGAATGGCGGTTTGCAGATAAGCGGTTATAAAAAAGTCGATGATGACAACCGATATGGGAATGATCATTTTGCCTGTCATCTTGTGATATAAAAAGTCAAGGATGGCAATTGAAATGCTTCCGGCAAGAACCACCATGATCAGTTTGGTGAGGTCTCTGAGGCCTGTATGCCTCACAATCATTGCATAGGTTTTTGCAAAGAAAGAAAAGACCGCTCGCACCAATAATACCGAAAGCAAAATAATTGAAAGATTTTCCGTGAAACTGGCGGGAATCACAAAATTGAATCTGAGAAGAAATGCAAGGATCAAAGAAGAAGCACAGATAACCAAATCAATATTAAAAATTATCCACGATGGAGTTGTTGATCTGAAAAACTTAATTGACCTCACAAAAATTGAGTTGGAATCGTAGTTAAGCATACGTCAATTATTTTGGTTTATTATAACATGTATTTATACATAAATTTATGAAAAAGTAACCTCATTATTATAAAAATAATTTCTATAAAAAAGAAAATAAGTTCTATTTACCTAGCATTCATGTAGTTTTACAGGTAAGGTAAAATTATTAGAAACAAAAATTTTGCCAATCTTACGTTGGTCTCATAAAAAAGTTACTCTTTCCTCTTGTATTACTAAGAATTAAGTCCCCGAGTGATAAAGAAATTTCGTTTCTGTCTACTATTAAACTTGGATAAAGGTACAAAAATACAAAAAGAATTCAGACATTTCGTTTAATGAAATAGTTTACGTCGTAACTTTTCTAATGATCTCTCGTTATAGTGGATACAAAATCTAATATTTGGTTGCGTATCAAATATAAAATATTTATCTTCAACGTAGTTTTAAAAGGTATAGATTTATGTATCTGCTTATTCCTAGAACGTTAAATACACCATTGGTTAAATTTGAAGATGGAGTATTGGTCATTTCAGGCAGATCGATACCGGAAAACGCTATTTCGTTTTTTGAGCCTCTCTTTAAATATATTGCAGATTATACCAGGACCCCTTTCCCGCAAACGGAAGTTAACGTTATGCTGGAGTATGCCAATAGCAGCACCAACCGGTCATTAATGACGGTTTTTACTTTGTTGGAGAAGCTGTATGAAAATGGGAATAACATCAATATTAACTGGTATTACGAAAATGGCGACGAACTCATGTGCGAGTTAGGGAATGATTTTAAGGCAATCCTTCGATTACCCTTTTTGATTCGTGAAAAAGAGATCATCAATTAAAATCTCTTTAAAGCCATTTCTGCTATTGTTTTTCCAATTGATAACGATGCGGTTGCTGCTGGCGAAGGTGCGTTAAGTACATTTATCACGAACTGACCTTCATAAATCAGAAAATCATCGATTAAAGCGCCATCTTTTGTGCAAGCCTGAGCCCTGACTCCTGCTCCTCCTGGTATGAGATCTTCTTTTTTGATATCCGGCAGAAGTCGTTGTAATGCTTTCGTAAAGGCCGGTTTATTAAAACTTCGATAATACTCACCTAATCCCATTTTCCAGTATTTCCACATTACTTTTTGGAAACCGGGCCAGGTTAAAGAACCCCAGAATTCGTCCAGTTTAAAATCAGTTTTTTTGTAGCCTTCTTTGCAAAAAGCAAAAACAGCGTTGGGCCCTGCTTCAATTCCACCCTTTAAGCGGCGAGTAAAGTGTACCCCAAGGAATGGAAAAGCAGGATCAGGTACCGGATAAATTAAATTCTTTACCAAGTGATGTTGCTCTTTTTTTACTTCATAATATTCTCCTCTGAAAGGAATAATCCTGACCTCAGTTTTCCGTGTAAGTTCGGCTAATTTATCGGAATAAAGTCCGGCCGTATTGATAACAAGTTTAGTCTGATATGATTTATCGCTGGTGATGACCTCACAAAATTGGCTGTTTGTTCTTAACCCGGTTACTTTCTGATTCAGATTAATTAGTCCTCCATGCCGTTGCGTAAAGATCTCGGCATATTTTTCGCAAACGTCTTTATAATCAATAATTCCGGTATAAGGTACCCAAATTCCTGCGATACCTGTTGCATGAGGCTCGTAGTCCTTAATTTCAGTACCCGAAATTTTCTTTATTTCAGTTAACCCATTTTGTAAACCGCGTTGATATAAGTTTTCAAGTCTTTCAAGTTCATCCTCTCTGGTGGCAACAATAATTTTTCCACATAGTTCGTAAGGAATGCTTTCCTGGTTGCAAAAATCCAGTAATTGCTTATAACCATTAATACAGTTAAGAGCTTTGAGACTGCCAGGTTTGTAATAAATACCCGAATGAATAACTCCACTATTATTGCCTGTTTGGTGGCGGGCCAGTCCGTTTTCCTTCTCAAGTAACACAATATTTAAACCCGGGTTGTTTTCTTTGAGTCTGTATGCTGTGGCTAGTCCAACAATTCCACCTCCAATAATTACAATATCGTACTGCATGTTAAATATTTATTTGAAAGCTTAAATCAAGGTTGTAAAGGTATGTGTTTATTCTAAGTTTAGGCTAATTTCTAAAGAAATTTTGTATTTGGTTTAAGGTACTTTTCGATAAGTTCGTCAAATTCTGTCATTATTTTTCGTAAAAGAGGGTGATTTACGTCGAATGAATAATTGTCGACTGAATTTATTGGCA
>DATBXH010000036.1:0-16885 GCA_036514375.1 Bacteroidales bacterium
AAAACAATAAACAAAAGCTTATTTTTCATATGGTTATAGTAGTAGTTGTAGTTTCAATTTAGTAATAGTTTAAGAAGAAGATCTTAAGAATATACTACCTTAAAGGCCTAATTTACAGCATCAACATGTAAATTAATGTAGCAAAGACTCATAATTATAAAACCTTACAAGGTAAAAAAAAAAATGATTTCTCAAACTAATCGTTAAAAAATCTTAAAATTTAACAGTAATCACCAATATTTATGCTCTAATGTTGTGTTAAATTTTCGATTCAATGAAAGTAGTAAAAGTTCTGTCTGCCACGATAGGTAAGTGCTTGAATAATAATGAACTACCATGATGCAAGCAAACGAGGTATCTTTAAGAAATTTATTTCAAATTCTCCACAAGCGGCGGGGAATTGAACTCACAAAGATTAAAAGCAATACCATTTTTCGTTTTATAATAGTCTTCTAAATGAGAGAACTGCCTTATAATATAGTGTCATTAATATTGAAAATCTAAAAGTTAAACGTTTTTTAATCATAAATAAAATACTCAAGTATTTGTATATTCGAATAATCTTTTTAAAAAAATACTTAAAGTCGACCTCAAATGCTCCATAAAAATTATTCTCATGCTGTCTATAAAGTATTGTTTTTCGGTCTAAATATTTACAGCTTCCTGAATGAACAATGTTTATAGCAATCCAATGATCATGAATCATAAACTTAGGAAAAGGTAGAATAAAAGCTTTGGCAACATCATTTATCATAACCGTACACCCAGCTACAACATTTAAGGCTAGTATTTTATGTACATTATTTATTACTTCAGGAAATAATTTTTGTTTTACTACAAAAGATTCATTTATAATTTTTAAATCATCATTTACAACGTGTAAATCCGTAAAAACCATTAAGGGCAATTTTTCGTTTTGCTGCTCCAGTTTTACAATTTCCTTATAAGTTAGTTCAATTTTATTATCGAGCCATACATCGTCCTGATCACAAAACATAATGTATTTTGATGTTGACTGTTCTAATAAAAATGAAAAAGATGCAGAAGAACCAACATTTCCATAATGATCAACAACCTCAAATATCCGTTCAGGATATGCCTGACAATATTTTAGAATTATCTTTCGTGTATTATCACTTGATCCATCATCTCTAATCAATAATTTCCATGATGTATCCGTCTGCCTCAGTATAGATTCAATTTGTCCCTCCAGATATAATCCACCGTTATATGTAGACATCAAAATATCAATCATAACCCTCCCTTTTGTACAATATGTCCTTCACCGATATTAACAAACTGTAATAACACAAGAAATAGACATATTCAATAAAATTTTTAATTCTTCGACCGAAATAGTTATTTTTAATGTTTAAACTTTCTTTCATCGATTTGTAAATTAGTCTATTACTAATACCACCAGACTTCATATTAGAAATACAGGCATCTATAAACTTAAATTTAACATTATGTTGCATACAACGGATGACAAAATCATAATCCATTAATATTTTTATGTTTATATCGTATAAGCCAACTCCAGAATAAACCTTACGAGGAACAAAAACTCCTGGATGCCAAATCTTCATTTGTTTTTCGATTCCATCCAAAGTACTGGTTTTAATCTTATAAAGTTTATCAGTATTCCACAATTTTATTTTTGCACAAATAATTTCATTGTCCCCGGTGTACTCACTAACTATACTTTTAACAGCATCCTTCTCGTACCAATCATCTGCATTTATAATTCCAATAATTTCACCTCTTGCTTTTTGTATACCCTTATTAAAGGCGTCGGCAATCCCCTGATCTTTTTCAGAAACCCAATAAGACAATTTTGACTCATATTTCGTGATAATATCAACTGTCGAATCTGTTGAACCTCCATCAATAATCAGGTATTCTATATTTGAGTAGCTTTGATTAAGTACGCTTTTTATGGTTTTTTCAATAGTCTTTTCTCCATTAAATACTACTGTTATAATTGAAACTAAAACGTTTTTCATGATTAAATATTAACTACGTTTAGCAGTAAACAAAACATTATTTTGACTTCTTATCCCAAAAACAACAGTAGATAATGCAAAAACATAAAACAAAGAAGTATCCGTTAAAGCCTCACTCATATTGGTAACTAAAAACAAAAATAAGAAATAAAAGGCAACGTTTGAATTCGGGAAAAATACGGATTTGTAAAATAAATAATACATTAATAAGCCGATAGGTATACCCCATTTTAATAACAAACCTAAAAAGCCATTAGTAAATCCTCCTGCTACAGATCCAAGTTTTTTAGGCAACATTTCAGAATTTATACCCCAAAGTTCTTCCTGAATTTTATTAAATTCGGGATTCTTTACTAGTGCGTCAACATTCATATCCACTCCTACTAATGGATGATTTATAAGTAGCATTAAGCCAGAAATGGTATTGACCTGTCTGATCATCCCGGACAAATTTTTATTCAATTTGAGATGAACAGTCTGATATACTATAGGGAAAATACCAATAGATAGCAATAAAACCACAATTATGCTTAACTTCATTCTTCGTAATTTAAAGTTCTTTAATACGTAATATATGGCATTCAATGACAATAAAATAAAACCAGCAGTAGAAAATGTACATATAACAACAATGGCAGGCCAAAGTAAACTTCGTACTCTAGCATTATTAATAATACATAAAAACAGATATAAATTGGCAATTAATTGCAAGCACCCGGGTTCCCAAAACAAACCTGTAATACGCAAAAATCCATCTTCTGGTAAAAAGTAATAAAAACTATAACATATTGAATAATATGGCATCGCTCTTATATTAAGGTAAAATACAAAAGGATGAAAAAGAATATACACAAAAATTGAAATAAAAGCTTGAAATGTAAATAAACGCAATGTAATCCGCAAATCATCGAAAAATCTACCAGGTTCATCTTTATAAGAGAAACAAAATATAAATGAACCGATCATAATTAATAGTGTGTTCAATATTGATTCAATTCTGGCTCTTTGTAAAATTTGTACTATTAAATAGACAATCAGAATCGAAACTATATATATTAACGATTTTACTTTGATCTTCCTAACATGCTTTATATTAAAAAGAATTAAGATAATCATAAGTAAAGATCCAATACCTGCAAAGAACCTAATACCACAAGTTTGTAAAAGGATACAAGAGATCGAGAATATTGAAAAATATTTAGATTTTAATTGAAAATTCATTAAAAATGTATTTTATATCCGAATTATCGATAAAAAAATCTAGCGACTAAGTTACTTATCCTTATATATACAAACAGAATCCCCCATATAACCGAACGAGGAAATGGAGGACAATCAGATTCCTCTAAAGAGATGGTATGATATCCCATTTTTGATAAAGTTGTAACATCCCGTTTTGATAGGAGTCGGTCGTATCTTAATCCAGCATGACGATAAGTTTTGAGATATTGAATCTTATATTTTCCATTATAATATTTGCTGACATAGGTTCCGTAAGTTTCAAACTCTGAAAAACCATTTGGCTGACTAGGGTCTATTGCATTAATAATTTTTTCATACCAAACTTTCCCTTCTATTTGAGAATTCTTGATATCATCAATCATTTTTTTCAAGATTTGAGTATCAAAAACCATATGTTCAGCTATAAAAGAAAAATCATTATTTTTCTTCAGGCCCAGAATCCGATATATGGTTTCAAAGTAAGGTTCATGATACTCTTCCTTCGCTGTAAAATAAATATGGGTATCATCGTATAAAGTAATTTCATTTGTAGGCATGGTATCCGCATCCCAAACCAAATATTTGTTGTTGGCATAAGGAGTGGTAGCGAACCCTAACTTAAGAAATTGTTGAAAATACCAGCCGGCATTATAATCTGAGACAAAACGGACTTTAAGTAAATCATTCACTTTTTTATAGGTAAGATCTTCCAAAAGAGTATCCTCATCTAAGAGAACAACATTAAATTCTGTACAGAATTTATCAGAGAAATGATAAAAAAGTGAAGATTTAGTAATTAAATATATTTTATCATTTTTTAGATACAGTTTTAAGTAATAAATCGTCTTCTTTGCTATTAACCAATGCTTTGGTCCGACAAGAATAACCGTATCCATAATTAAATTTTAAATAATAAATTCTATTAGAACAATCACAAACTACTAATTAATCTAAAATTAGCCATTAAATTTTCAGCTAGTATAGTACTTCATAATAAATCTTTTTCAAATCTTTTCCAATAACATCCTGGTTGTGCCTGTTTTGAGCTATTTCTCTGCCTTTAGTCCCTAACCTTATAGATTCATTTGTATCTACCAAAATTCTTTGGATTTGAGACGCCAGGTAATATGGATCGTTAGCAGGAACTAAAATACCATTGACATTATTTTCTATTAAACTGGATATGCCTCCAACGTTTGTAGAAATCACAGGAAGACCAAGAAATTGTGCCTCACATACACTATTGGGGCTATTATCAATATATGATGTATTAACATAAACATCTGAATTCAGCAATCCGTTTGTTAAAGCATCAGCAGTGACAATTCCTTTAAAATTTATCCCTAACCTTCTTGAATCTAAACCTGTAAATTTTTCCATGAAAAAGAAATCATTAACACCGTAAATATTCCATTCAAAATTAATATTACCATATTTCCTAAGAATATTCGCTGTTTTTAATACTAAATCAAAACCTTTAAAAGATGACTTGGAAATAGTTGAAACTATGCTGAATTTCGTTTTATATTTTTTTACCCAAGGTTCTGCTTTATAAAAAGGGTCACGTAATACCTCACTACAATAAAAATATTGAGCAGTGGGATTAAATAAACTCAAAATGCTCTTATCCCAATCAGTTCTTCCGATAAAGTATTTGGAATTCTTTAGAATATCTAATTCCCGCCTGGCATTCAATTTAAAAATATGATAATTCCACCAGGTAAAAAATTTCCGAAGTATGCCCTTTCCCCAGTGTAAAATAAAATATCTTTTTGAACATCCGGGAATAAAATACGCATTCAAATAAGGGTTCAATATTCCTTGGATATGCACGACTACCGGAATATTCGTGTATTTTGAAATCATACCAAAATTCATTTCTGTTCCCCAAACATGAATTAAATCAGGCTTAAAATCATCAATAATTCTTTTATAGGCTTCCATTTCAATAACATCATGCCTCTTGTAAAGAAGATGACGTTTAATTTTTTTATAGTTGGTGTTATAAATGCCTATTGGATAATATGTTGTTTTATTCTTTTGTATTTTAAATTGATCGTCATTCCAAAAAAAAGCTATTCCCAATTCTACATCAGACATCTGTGTTAATGAATTCTCTAAAGCTCCAATCCATCCACCCCCATAATACCCAACCTGATCTTTTGTAAATAAGGCAGGATTACCACTCAACCAAAGTATTCTCATAGAGCTTCAATTTAGAATTTTACTTTTATTTTTATTATAGATTAATACTTTTGAAAAAGAAAAAGTATTTTTAATGGATAAGGAAGATTATCAGCTTGTTCAAATAAAATCATGTCATATTTTATTGATCATCTTAAACTCAGAAATGCTGTCAAGGGTATATACCTCTTAAACAAGCTACTATCTCTTCCGGCTACGGGTATTATACAATTAAATTGCATATTATTATAGTTCTTTTACCTTTAATAGATACAGATTTTTTAACAATGGAATTACTTTATTTCTAACTTCAAGTTTATCAACCTCTCTTGATAAAATATCTTTTGCTAGATTAGAACAAGCAACCCTGTAATCCTCATTCCCTTGATAAACGTCCCCAATATACCTCCCCAATCGCTCCATAGAATCCTCAGATAAATTAATATCCAGTGAAAAAGCACATTTAACTTTATCTTCATACGTTTTTGAAATATCCCAGTACCGGGATACTTCGGTTGTAATTAAGGGCAGCCCGCAGGCCAAATATTCTCCCATCTTTGTGGGAAATGCAACCTGGTTCATAATGGTATCCTCACGAATTAAAAACCCTAAATCAGCAGCATTAAGATATTTAGACACTTCTTCGTGTTTACAATTCTTTACAATTACATCATCGGAAACCAAACCAAATTGTTCCAACGTACTACGAACCAAATTACTGCTTTCATTGGTAAGGAGAAGAAACCTAAGCTGTAATTTTGACTTCTTCTTTAAAAAACTATAACAACGCAAGGTTTCCTCTATCATCTGCCATTTATGAAAGCCACCCGAATAAACTAAAACAATATCTTCAGAAGCAATACTCAGCTCAGTTCTTACATTCTTTCTTACTTCCTCATTAAAATAAAAACGGGTAATATCAACACCACACTTATAAATGAATACATGATCCCTTTTACCGTACTTTTCCGCCAAATGGCTTGCCATACGGCCAGACTGACATAACAAAATATCGACTTTACTATAAATTGATTTTTCAAGTTTATCATTAAATAAAAAGTCGTTCATTAAATTACTATAAAGAGCCTCTTCGGGTGCAGCTCCATGCAAGTCGATAACTTTCAACCCTTTAAATTTCAAATCCCCTATAAAATCCCAGCTTCCGTGCATTTCACCAACAATAAAGACAGGCTTAATAAAGAATACAATAATCTTAAGAATAAAACCCGCTACCAGGTGATTAACTTTATTGACGACCTTGAACCTCCCGAAGGGCAATATAAACGGAACAAAAAATCTCTTTTTTAAGATTGGAGACTGCGCTAAAATCTTCTTAATCTTAAAAATCGTTTGAAAATTAATCAATATGACCTCGAGCGATTCAAATTCCGGCAAAGAATCACGTAAATCCGAGTTTAGCTTAAAAATTCTTATATAATCGCCTGTTTTTGTATCGATAGACGAATGAACAGTAATAAAACCGGGCATATAATTAGAAATTACAAATCATAATATATCAAATCCTGTCTTGCTGAAAGATGCAAATAAATCATTTTTGACCAAAATAAAAAGACTCTGTGTCAAAACAATATCATCAGCTTCCCGATGAGGACTCTAACAAAGTATGTCTCTCATTTTTACAGAAAGATTAGGGATCCCTAATAATTCTCTACCTTTTATAATGTTGTTGCATTGATTTATATAAGGTTCATCCTCTTTACGTCTGATTAAATCAATTACAACATCTAACATTTCTTCATAGTTCTGACATAAATAGCCGATATCCCCTAACTGCTTAAAATAATATTCAAAAAAAGGATTTCTCAATGCTATAATCGGTTTCACAAATGATAATGCATCAAAAAAAGCTCCGCTGGCAGTTAACTTGTAAGACTCCGAAGGATAACAAAAAACCGAATAATCTATCTCATGAGCATACTTGTCAAAATCCTCCCGACTTAAAGCTCTTTCATCAGAAGGAATCAAAACATCACTGGTTACTAACTTTCTGGTCTCCTCATCGGTGATTGGCCCAATTAAAATAAATTCTGAAGCAGATTTGTCTGTCCTCTGACGGACGTCTGTAGCAAGACTGAAAAACAAATCTGTCCCTTTCTCTCTGCGCCCTGTACCTAACGAACCAAATCGTAATACGTTCAAATCCTCTTTCAGGGGAGCCACATATTCCGCATAACGATAAGGGTGATCGATGACATTCACGTATTTCCCAATTTTAGGCATACTTTTAACAAGCTCTATCCTGATAGATTCCCCTAAAAGAAGATATTTCAGACGGGATAAATTCCGAACCTTAAGACTCAAACGAAACCAAAATACATATATCCATGGTTTTCCGGAATGAGGCTTTTTATTTATAGTTTCAAGAATACTGTGAGGTATAACGATAACCCTTACAAAGGTATATAAACGAAGTAACAGCTTAATGCACCAAAGTATGGGACTATTAACAGAAGCAAAAATTAATTTCCGGCAATTGTTTTTCTTTGCTATTTTAAAGATTTGTCGTGTAAATTTCAATTCGGAAATAAACCTTCTTGCCTCTGAAAGCTTACGATCAGGATAGATAATTGAATGATATTCGATTGAGCTACACAGCTGAGAAAGAACAATACCACGAACCAATTGCAAATGCTCCTGTTCCGCAA
Source organism: Bacteroidales bacterium (assembly GCA_036514375.1). Taxonomy (GTDB): domain Bacteria; phylum Bacteroidota; class Bacteroidia; order Bacteroidales; family JAAUTT01; genus JAAUTT01. Next base: position 8,078 of record DATBXH010000036.1, read on the forward strand.
AAAATAGAATACTTTCGGAAGGAAAAGTTTCTTGCATCAAAAGTAAAAACGCCGAATTAAATTCGGTATGCTCAAATCCGGAACACTGTGGTTCAACTATGATGATCATTATTCAATATAGTTTATCAAGTGGTTTTAAAAAGATCCCGGACATATTCCTTTTTTCCTCCCAGAACCCAATAAATGGTATTCACACTATGGGACATGACAGAACGGTACCCCATCCGCCGAGATGAATAAAAAAGACACAAGTACAGTAAAAATGAAATTAAAAAATTATTACAGGCAATGAATACAGTAAAAATTTTGAATAAAAAGAGGGAAAGTAAACCATAATGTTTCTTCTGAAAATAACTTCTGCTTCTAAAATAAATCTTGCCAAAGTTGGCCAGATTCTTTACCGTTTGATTTCCCAGATGAATTATTTTACTCGCAGGATAAAAAATCACCTCCCATCCGGCTTCTCCAATTCTCTTACACCAATCCTGGTCTTCAAGGGATAAATAAAAATGTTCATCCAATGCACCAACAGTTTGTAAAACTTCTTTTCTAATAAGTATGCATGCCCCCATCAGGTGTTTAACCTGACGAACTTCATCTTTTTTTCCGTTGCGAATTCCATAATGGTCCAATTTATCAGCATCGCAAGATCGTCCGGAATTAAAAAGGTCTCTTAACCATTTTATTTGTAAAACATTCGTCAACAAATCAGTTTTTATGGTCGGAAAGCTCAGGTATGATGAATATTGATGAGACAAATCCTTATTCAATAAGCGTGGCCCAATGGCTCCAACTTTCGGATTCCCTTTTACATACTCCAGCAGTTCGGAAATTGTATCAGGCAGGACCAAGGTATCATCATTTAATATCATTATGTGCTTTCCGGTGGCTAATTGAAAGGCCTGGTTATTACCGGATGAAAATCCGTAAAACTTTTGGTTTTGGATAAGCTTTATATCCGGATATTCGGTTTTTATCATTTCAATAGTCCCATCGGTAGAACCACTATCTACAATGATAATTTCGAAGCATTCTTTTGGTGTAGTATCATGTATGGAATCCAAACACTCTAACAGCATTTTACAATGATTGAATGTAAGAATGCAAATGGACAATTCCACCATAGATTTCTGTTATAATGAACAATAATATAAAAACTTTCCTCTTAATCAGCTTTTGATACAATAGCAAAAAAATTTCTGGGGACAATCAAATTTAATATAGCGTTTAGATAAGTTTTAAGGATCATCTCCTTTATCCTTACTCCCCACATAATGCCCTTGCTATTTTGTTCCAATATTTGACCTGTATCTTCATCGATATGTATTTTACATAAAACAAGAATCAAATGAAAAAAAGAATACTCGGAACCTATACTTTGAAGCTTATTGATCTTAAACCCATTTTTTATCAACAGTTTCTTGAATTGGCCTCTGCTATAAAAATTAACATGACCTCTGAGCAGGTTTTCATCCTGCATATATTTTTTATTAATTCTCAATAACAACTTATCGATAAGTCCATTAGGTACGGAAAAAAAACAGATCCCATCATTGGCAAGCAAGTCTTTTATTTTTAATAATAATCGCGCATTATCTTTCACATGTTCAATCACCTCCGTACAAAGGATCAGGTCATAGTTACCGTGAATGAAAGATACAGGTGAATCTACAGCCAGTTCGTCTGAATAAAAATTAACCTTACCTGTAAAATTTTTTAAAAGTTCCTTCTGAAAAGCAAGGGCTTCGACATTATGATCAACCATGTCAATTTGAGATATGGACTTGCATAAAAGAATCATCTGAACAATTTCCGATCTTCCTGGCCCAATGACCAACATGGTAAGGTGATCTTTTTGATAATTTTCAGATAAATGATTTATTATTCTACTATTCATTATGATTTCCCCCTATTTTTCATTTAGATAAATAACTCAACTTTCGATTTCTAAAAATAAAATTAAACATGGTTTTTAACCGAATTATTATACGAAATCCTATCGTAATATTAGTGGCAAAGCTAATAACCCTTTTCTTACTTACTTTATCAGCAATCATAAATTTCTTTGGATCAGCTAAAATCATTGAACCTAGCTTTATTACGGAACGTCTATCTGTACCAAGTGAATTCTCATTATATCCTGTGATGTAAGTCTGAAGCAACGACCACCATATTTCATCCCATGGAGATAAACCTTCTCCTCCATATTGATTCCGAATAATGATGAATAATCTGTGTATACTGGAAATTCCCAAATTACCGGACCCCGCTATATATGAAAATGAATGCAATACATGTTCGAAAGAATATTTTGAGACAATCTCTTTAAGGAAGTTCACAATTTCGTCTTCTTCAATATTACGAAAAAAATGTTTAGAACAGATCGCTAAAGCAATCTTTAGGGAGTTCCTATTAGCTTCATGTTCTTCAGTGCCAATACCTTTTATAAAATCAAGCAGCTGTTCCTTTGCCCCTTTTTTACTAGTATCGAGAATTTTACCAATCAATTTATCGGCTTCATTAAGACTACTTTCCCTAAAAATAGGATCGGTAAGTAACTTATCTAAATGACATTCAAGTTCTAAAACCGAATGTACCCTGTTTATGTTAAAATCGGGAACGATATCCTTCCAATCTTTCAGAGGATACACAGCATTATCCAAATATACAACCTGTACTCGATTTAACATTGCTTCAAGAGCAGCCGTAGTAAAATAATTGGGCATAATGCAAACATCACTTACTTCAATCGCTTCATCAAGGGAAATATTCTCCAAAAATTTAAGATTAGGAAGATTGAGACCATTTAGTCTTCTGTAAATTTCATAATAATCAAAACTCGGATGTGCTTTGATAATAAATTGCAGGTCATGACGTACCTTGATAAGTTCCAATAGTTGATTAAGCACATCGATATGCTTGCGAGGATCAGCAATTGGAGCAGCAAAACCTGTGTTTATTGCAGTTGTTAAAATCAACACGACGGGGCTGCCCAAAGATAATCCGATATACGATTTTAACTTATTTTTTGCCCTATCTTGTGTATTATTTGAATTTTTAACATAATTTCCAAACTTATGCTCATAGCTGATGCTTCCAATTTTATGTAATCTGGACTCATGAACACCGTATGAAATTAAAGACTCAGTATCAATGTCATTCCAAACTAAAACGGAATCAACATCACCAACAAGGCCTCTATATCCAATTTTATGCCCCAATCCTCCATGCAGAAGCCCAACAGTAGTTATATTCCTTTTTTTTGCTAATTGTACAAGAACTCTATCTCTTGTAAATGCTTCATGACCAAAAAATACAACTGAGGGTTTTACTATATCAAGATAAATTGAAAAAACATTACCATAGTCAACAGCAATCTCCATTTCATCCCATATACGTTTAAACTGGAATTGCAAATATGGATTTGCAAAGAGTTCAGGATAACTTCCCTTATAATTTGATAAATCATTGTATAATTTCCATGATAACTTCAGTCCTTCTTTGACACTGCTATTTTCAGAACTTATGCTTTTGCAGTCATCCAACATGGCATTGGAAAATGAAAAAACTTGCCAATCGGGCAGATTATTAAAAGATTCGGTCACAGCTTTATATTCACCGCCCGACATCATACCATAAACAATCAAGGCACTTTTTGTGACAGTTTTTGCTTTTCCTTTTCTATTAGGATTTCCAAGGTTACTTGATGATAATCTTACATTATTTAAAGTTCCACGTGAAAGAGGGTATTCTGCTTCAAACTTTTCAACTATAATGTTATGTTGATCGGCGAGCCAAAACAAAACAGCCTGGGAGACAGATCTAACAGCACGATGTGTCGGAGCTGGTCCCGTCCGTATGACACCCACAGAAGGAAGAAAATACCCTGATATTCTATTTATCGGGTAATTTTTAAATATTCTTTCATAAACAACATTCGCATTCAAACAAGCCTCAAAAGAATAAACCAAATCCTGCCTTGTAGCATCAACTAAAGAAATTCCTTCATATTCAGGTCTGGTCATATTTTTATTCCACCAATCAACTGAAAGATTATTCGCTATTTCCCAGCTTCTTTCTATATCAGCCGGTTCTAAAAAGTCCCATTCATTGATAAAATTTATATTTCGATTTTGCAATTCATAGGCAACCACAATATCTCCGGTAATTGGTTGCATTTGTTCAAGTAACTGAGGCTTCCGTTCTAAAACATATTGAAATTGTGAAATATCGGTAAAATATAAAAGATTCATTTTATCAAACTAATGCTTATGTGCAAATAGAATAGTTCTAATGTCCTTATCGTTATTCTCTTTTGGGTAAGATACTTTTTATTAGACTTTTTGCAATAAAACGAATATCCGAAGAAATCAGGTATTGTACAATAAAGCTCATCAGAATACTTATTCCGGTCGTTATTAAAACAATGAATAAATTTAATTTAGATTTTTCGACAGGTAAATAACCTACTGCAAATAGCAAAGTTAAAACTAAAAAAAGCAATGGCAATATAATGGGATAAAGAATTCTTTGAACCAATTCTTTGAATGATAAATTAAAAATTTTAATAATCACATATAAATAATAGGCTTGCGCAACAATAGTTGCTAATAATTTAAAACCACCAAAAGACATTAGTCCCCAATATGAATAAGTTAGCCATATGCCAACCCAATAAATAACAGGTTGAATTGTTGCAATTACATACATTTCTTTAATCCTGGTTTTCGCAATAAGAATATTGCTGGCAGAATACGAAATAAACGATAATGAAAAAATAAGTGAGAATAACCTTGCCAAATCAACACTATCGTTATAATTTGGACCAACCCATGACATGATAAAAGGTCTTGCAACAATGGCAAAAGCAGCCGTTGGCAGAACAACAATGGGAGCAGAAACCGAAAATAACTGAAGACTAAATCGTTTTAAACCATCGTCGTCTCCGTTCCCAACAAAATGATTGGCTCTAACAACAAACGGAGAAAAAAGAATGGCGTAAATGGTTCGAAAAAAAGACGAGAAAGCGAATGCAATGGCATAAACTGCCACCTTATCAACACCTAAAAACTTACCTATTGCTAATTGATCAAGTTCATAAAAAATAATCCACACAATCATGACATACAAACCAGAATAAGCAAGGCTATTTGCCTTTTTATAAATGACAGGATCAAAGCGTACAAATCGAAACAATTGTTTAATATCATAGTTATATTTTCTTTTGGCCAACCAAAAGCTAATAATAATAAACAGAAAATTAATAGATTGAGAAAAGAAAAAATAAGGTACAATTCGGTAATTCCCACCTCCAAAAAAATAAAAGACCGACCCTATGGTAACAACACTACCCATCAATGAAATGCGTTGATTAATATAACTATCCAAACGAATATCAAAAATCATAGATACCATCCTTTGGAGGACCGTAACCGGAGTAAAAGCTGCAAGCACTAATAAAAGACCGGAAGCTGTGGAAACTTTTTCGGAAGTATCCAATCCCTTAATCAAAGCAGATGGATTAAAGCCAAAATAAAAAAAAACAATGGTGCATAGTAATGTAAATATTAGTAAAATAAAGGTTCCGAATCCAATATACTTCATTTCTTCGGTCCGTTCGTCTCTCGCGAAACACTCCGCTGCATATTTTTGGCCTGCTCTCAAAAAACCTAAATCAGCATAATTCAAAAAAATCGTTACTGACATGCAAACAGCAAAAATACCGTAAATGGAAGGTTCCTTTGTAAGGTAAGGAGTTACGATAAACATAGAAAGAAATCGCAAGACAAAAGAGGCTCCTTGCCAAAAATAAATCTTAATGTAATTAGACTGAAATGATAAATTTGCCAATGAATAATGAATTAATAGTATAAGACTACTCCGTAAGGTGACTTTTAATGGAATCAAAAAGCATTAACTTAAATTAGTCATCATAAAACCAGCTCAACCAATTTCCAATTCAAAATTATATTACCCGTCAATTCTAAACGTTCTCCATTTTGAGTCATTACAGTGTATGTCTGAAGTTTATTCATATTACTAGGTTTATCTAAATCAAAGTCTAGCTTCATGTCGATAGATTTCACCTTTTTTACATTAAGGTTTAAGCAAAATTTTTCAAATTTAGGAAAAGAATAAGTATTCAAGAAGTTGAAAGTATCCTCTTTAGAATCTTTTGCATCTACATAAATTCTGGTAATAAAATCAATATCACCATCATAGAAAAGCGATGATATATATATTTTCTGCTTTGTCACTTTTATTAATTGTTCAATAATTGTAGTATAATATGGTAACCACGAAAGTGTTTTATAATTAATGGTAATATCAAACTCTTTATGATACCGCTCTTCAAGATGCATTATATCATAGTGTTCAAATCTAACGTTATTAAATGAGGCAAATCTCCTTTTCCCATCATTTATAAGTTCTTCAACATAATCAATCCCAATATAATTCTGATTAGGATCAAATTCGTTTAGAAAATGAATTAATCTGCCATAGCCACAACAAGCATCAAGAACTTTCATCCCTTTATTATTAAAATCCTTTTTTAAAAAAGAAAATAAATAATCCATTTGTTTTTCCTTCCTAAATGGACAAAATTCTTCTTTATCCTTTTTTAACGCAGTTTTGATAATATCTTTATATTTTTTATTTTCTGACAATTCGTTCATTTTACATTACTTTTTAGTAGATGTGTCCTTAATGTTGTAACTAAAGAACTGTTATTAACAATCTTACCGATATTCACTTCTGCTATAGGATCATTATTCACAATATTCTCTAAAAATCTTAAAACATATTTATTCATAACAGAAGCTTCAATTAAAAATGATGAAAAGAAACCCATCACAACATCAGCATAATAGATTAATGTATTTGTATCAATATTATCGGAAAGTACAAGAAAAGGTTTATTATTTTCAACAATATGTACTAATTTTTCTCTATCCTGATTAGGATGCATTTTAACCAGAACTTTCCATTCTTTCAGTTCCTTTTGGTAATAATTAAATAAATTGACTATGACTGAAGTAGCAGACACTTCATCAAAACCATATACCTCTTTACCATTAATATTTGATAGCGGATCAGGAGCATAAACGAGCAATTTTTGAGATTGGTCCAGAAGCTGAAGCTTTGAAAAAAATTGTTCTTTGCTTATGGATGGTTTCCAATTTCTCAACCAATCGTGATAAGGGTTTCCTGAAATAACCAGTTTCGATTCTTCTATTCCCTCATCAATGGCTATTCTTTTAGCACGTTCATCAATCATCCAAACTTTATCAGGGAAAATCATTTCTCCTTTGGAATCTTTAAACCTTTTTGAAATTGAAGTCCAATGGTCAACGAATGAATAGCAGTAAATCCCCTGCTTTTTTGCAATTTTAATGAATTGTTGTTCAATATCTGAAGTGTACGACGTTCCGGTAAAAATTAACTCAGGATGGATTGTATCAATTAATTGTTCAAAATCACGATTAACCAATCTAACCTGAGTTTTAAAACTTTTATAGAAAGAATACTCCCGATCAGAAATAGCAACGGAATTAACAATATTGTCCAATTCTATTAATGAAAGACATGGTTTTGCTCCACCAGGGTCACTAAAGACAAATAAAATGTTACCGGAAAGTTTTGGCCTCATTTTATCTCAACTCATTTATATTCTGAGACACTTTTACAAAAGCAGCAATTACATCATCCATGTCAGCTTTACTCATGCCAGGACGTATATATTCGTGTGAAAAAAGTTCTTCAAAATGTAACTTTTCAACAATAGGGCAGATTCCCATACTATAATCAACATTACCTTTATATTTTTCACAATTAAACGAACAATATGTTCCTCTCTGTTGATACAATGGTTGCAAGTATAAAGGTTTTACATATCCGATACCTAAAAGAGGAGTATCTTCGCGCAGAATGGCAGATGGAATTTCTGCTTTAACAGCATTAATAAAGGTATTACGATCTATTCCAACAATTTCCTTTTTAAACTTGAATGCCTGTTGATAATATACATGCTTACTCCAGGCTTCAATTTTAGGAGGAATAATGCCAGGTATTTTTTGCAATTCACCTGCAACGTAGTTTGCATTTTTAATACGCGTTTCAATTAATACTGGAAGTTTATTTAATTGTTCAATTCCAATGGCTGCCTCAATCTCCGTCATTCGGAAATTAAACCCATAGGTATTCATAATATCTTTTACTCCCTTGGGTTCAATGATATTCTCACCATGGTTTCTAATCAGATAACATCTTTCAGCTAAATTGTCATTATTAGTTATAATAACTCCTCCCTCGCCAGTATGAATATGCTTATGATAATTCAAACTAAATATACCGATATCTCCAATAGTTCCAACAAATTTACCTTTATATCTTGCCATGGGAGCCTGTGCGCAATCTTCAATTACATATAGATTATATTTTCTGGCTATAGCCATAATTTCGTCCATACGGGCGGGGTTACCAAAAATATGAACTATAAGTATTGCCTTAGTCCGTGGAGTAATATTCTTTTCGATACTTTCCGGGCTAAGTCCAAAATTATCATAATCTACATCCGCAAATACCGGTACTGCTCCATAAATAATCGGAGCAGTAGCACTAGCGCTCATCGTATAAGGAGACACAATTACTTCGTCTCCAGGTTTAATACCGCAAGCGCCAATAGCTGTATATAAACCCGATGTATTTGAATTTACTGAAAGGGCATATTTTGAATTAAATGCTTCTGCCCATTTCTTTTCAAATTGTTGTACCGTTGGCCCCCCATAAAAATCTTTATGCCAAGCT
>DATBXH010000037.1:0-5731 GCA_036514375.1 Bacteroidales bacterium
AACGAGCCGGTTTTATATTGATGAGCAGATCAGCCAACGAGCCTTACGCGAAATATATCTTAAGGGATTTAAAATAGCTGTAAAGGAAGGAAAACCATGGACTGTAATGAGCTCTTACAATAAAATTAATGGAACATACGCTTCGGAAAATTATGATTTACTGACTACCATTTTAAAAAATGAATGGGGGTTTAAAGGATTTGTAATGACCGATTGGCTTGCAGGTAAGAACTACCCTGCCCAGGTAAAAGCAGGTAATGATATGCTAATGCCAGGACGAAAAATGGAAGGAAAGCGTATAAAGGAAGCTCTCGATAACCATACATTAAGTGAAGCTGCACTGGACGAGAATATAGAAAGAATATTGACAATTATACTCAATAGCCCTGCACATAAGCAATATAAATATTCCGATCTGCCAGATTTGAAAACACATGCTGCTATAGTCCGCGAAGCCGCAGCAGAAGGTATGATAATCCTGAAAAACGAAAACAATGTACTTCCTCTTAAAACCAGAAATATAGCCCTGTTGGGTAATGCCTCTTATGACACATTTATTGGCGGAACAGGAAGCGGCGAAGTATATAAAGCATACACGGTTTCCATAGCCCAGGGACTTGCCAATGCCGGGTTTAAATTTGATAATGTTTCTAAGGACGATTACTTATCCTATATCACCAAGGAAAAACAGGCAAGACCCGCCCGTACATATATCCTCCAAACAATTAAACCGGTTGAGGAAAAAGAATTTACAACCGGTGAAATTGAAAACCTTGCAAAAACTTCCGATGCAGCTCTAATAACTATTGGCCGCAATTTTGGCGAGGGGGCTGACCGTAATCCGGACAACGATTATTACCTCACTTCAGCAGAGTTAAAATTAATTGAAAATACTTCAAACGTATTTCATAATCAGGGCAAAAAGGTGGTGGTAATATTGAATATCGATGCAATTGTAGATGTTGCTAAATGGCGTGATTTGGTGGATGGAATTTTAATTGCCTGGTTGCCAGGACAGGAGGCGGGCAATTCAGTTGCAGATGTAATTAGTGGTAATGTTAACCCCTCTGGTCATCTTGCCGTTTCTCTTCCGATGAACTATGACGATGTACCTTCTGCAAAAAGTTTTCCGGGGACCCCGGCGGACCGGCCTGAAACTTCAGCTTACAATGAAGGTATTTACGTGGGGTATCGTTACTATAATACATTTAATATTAGAACTGCCTATGAGTTTGGATACGGTCTTTCCTATACAAATTTTACAATCAGTAATAGTAAAATAAGTTCATCCACTTTCGTTAAAGAAATTTCAGTAACTGTGAATGTGAAAAATAATGGAAAAGTTGCCGGAAAAGAAGTTGTTCAACTTTATCTTTCTGCACCAGCCCAAACTATGGATAAACCAGAAAGCGAACTAAAAGCATTTGCAAAGACCAGGTTGTTACAGCCGGGCGAAACACAGAAAATTACTTTTAAGCTCAACACTTCGGATCTGGCTTCATTTGATACCGGACGTTCGGCCTGGGTGTCTGAAGCTGGTAATTATACTATCAAAATCGGTAATTCAAGCAAAAATATTCAACAGACAAAGACTTTCTCATTACCAAAGGAATTGATTGTTGAAAAAGTAAACAATGTTTTAGCTCCACAGGATTCAATTATCGAACTAAAACCAGTTCAGAGATGAAAAAAACTATTTTTCTCACCGGTGCTACCGGAAATATGGGAAGGGAAGGGCTGAAGCAACTTCTGAACCGTCGCGATAAATTTAATATTACCTTACTGATTTTGCCTTCAAAGAAGGATAAAAATATTATTGCCCCTTATGAGAATATGGAGGGAGTAAAGGTGGTGTATGGCGACCTTACAAAGTACGAAGATGTGTTGAGGTGTGTTACCGGAACTGATTATGTGCTGCATGTTGGCGGTATGGTTTCTCCTATGGCCGACTATCACCCACAGTTAACGACAAAAGTGAATGTCGGTGCTGTAAAAAATATTATAAAAGCCATTAAAGCACAATCTGATCCAGATCAGGTGAAACTAGTTTACATCGGTACGGTTGCCCAAACAGGAGACCGTAATCCTCCCATACATTGGGGGCGTACCGGCGACCCGATAAAAATCAGCATTTACGACAATTATGCTCTTTCGAAAACTATTGCTGAACGGGAGATTATCGAGTCAGGATTGAAATATTGGGTTTCGTTACGCCAAACCGGAGTGTTGTATGCCGATGTGCTGAAAAATCTCGATCCTATCATGTTCCATGAACCATTCAACGGGGTGTTTGAATGGGCTACAGCGGAAGATTCCGGGAAACTTTTAGCTAATGTTTGTAACGAAGATATTCCTGATGAGTTTTGGTGTCGGATTTATAACATTGGCGGTGGAGAAAAATACCGGACTGTGAACTGGGAATTCATGGAATTGACTTTTGCTGCATTGGGAATCGGGGATTTTAAGAAAGTGGTTGAACCCAATTGGTTTGCAATCCGTAATTTTCATGGCCAATGGTACGAAGATTCTGACAAACTTGAAGAATACCTGCATTTCCGAAGTGGTTCCATATTCGATTTTCTAAATGAGTTGAAACAAAAAGCACCTCATGCAGCAAAACTGGCAAGGGTTATCCCTTCGTGGATCATAAAGCACTTTGTATTTAAACCGGTGGCCAATAAACCATTTGGCACCTTACACTGGATAAAGAACAACAATCTGCAACGCATTTCTTCATTTTTCGGGACAAAAGAAAAATGGAGCGCTATTTCATCATGGGAAAAGGTAAAACTTGAACATCCTGCAAAAATACCCATTCGTTTAGATCACGGATACGACGAAAACAAACCAAAATCAGAACTCGATATCCAGGATATGAAAAAAGCCGCCAGATTTCGTGGCGGACAATGTCTGTCGATGTCTATGAAAAAAGGGGATCTGCGTACAAAACTAGAATGGGAATGTGCTTTTGGTCATCAGTTCGAAGCCAGTCCAACCTTAGTACTTTTAGGTGGTCATTGGTGTCCCGAATGTTTGCCAACTCCATGGAATTACGACCAGGAGGCAAAACGAAACCAGTTCTTTGCCCAGGTATGGAGGCCTTTGCATAATATTGATGAATCTAACGTTTACGATGAAAGTATATTAAAACTCTAATTTTTTAACTTAGGGGGAGAGGCTATGCAAAAATTTAGTTTATTATTTGTTAGTTGTTTATGTTTCTTTACTGTTCGGGCACAGGAGGTAAAATACCTGTGTACCGAAACTCTTGTTAATCCGGAAGGAATAGACAAACCTCATCCATCCTTGAGTTGGATGATTAGCAGTAAGGAGCGGAATGTAATACAAACTGCTTATCAGGTTATGGTCGCATCGTCTCCCGGGAAACTAGCTGCCGGGGAGGCAGACTTGTGGAATTCTGGTAAAGTTGAGTCCGGTCAGTCAGTATATGTTACCTATGGAGGAACCGCTTTGAAAAGTGGCTGGCAATGCTTTTGGAAAGTAAAGGTATGGACAAATAATGGGGAAACCGGCTGGAGCATCCCCGCGAAATGGAGCATGGGTTTATTGGATATATCCGATTGGAAAGGAGAATGGATAGGCCTGACTAAACTCTTCGCGGGCGATACGATTGCTACTTATTCGCGGCTTGCGGCCCGATACTTGCGCAAAGAATTTAGTGCCCCTAAGAAAATAAAAAGGGCAACTGCCTTCATTATTGGAATTGGGATGTATGAATTGTATATAAACGGCGAAAGAATTGATAACCAGGTATTATCGCCCAGTCCTACTGACTTTAATAAAGATGTCCGGTATAACACTTACGATGTAACCTCAAACCTCCGAAAGGGGAAAAATGCAGTAGGGACAGTACTGGGTAACGGACGTTATTTTTTTATGCGGCAGGGTTTTAACCAATCGAAGGAAAAACTCCCTAAAATGCTCTTCCAACTCGTAATTGATTATGTTGATGGAAGTCGTGCATTGGTTGTTAGTGATCAATCATGGAAAATTACTTCCGCTGGACCAATTCGTAGTAATAACGAATATGACGGAGAAGAGTATGATGCCCGTAAAGAATTGAACGGCTGGAATATGGCCGGATATAATGACACAGGATGGATAGGTGCCGAACTGGTAAAATCTCCTTGCGATAAAATCCTTTCCCAGGTGAATGAAAATATGATTGTTCAAAAAACCATAAAACCAGTGTCGATAACCCGTTTGTCGAATGGTAATTATATATTGGATATGGGACAAAATATGGCCGGTTGGCTGAAACTAAAAGCAAAAGGGAAAGCCGGAGATACAATTACACTACATTTTGCCGAAACGCTCAAGACCGATGGCAATCTGTTTACGGCTAACCTTCGTAGTGCCAAACAAACGGATATTTATATCATGAAAGGAAGTGTTTTGGAACAATGGGAACCTACCTTTGTTTATCACGGTTTCAGGTATGTTGAAGTGGTTGGTTTTCCTGGAGTTCCGACAGTCGATAACTTTGAAGGGAAGATAATCTACGATGGTTTCAAGACTGTAGGTTCGTTTTCGTGTTCCGATTCATTATTGAATACCATCTATCAAAACTCTTGCCGCACAATAAGCAATAATTTCAAAGGAATGCCTATCGACTGCTCGCAACGTGACGAGCGTGATCCCTGGTTAGGAGATTGGGCGACCACCTCCCTTGGGGCAAGCTACATTTTCGACCATCAGAGGCTTTTTGCTAAATGGATGGATGATATCCAGTTTGCTCAACGACCTAACGGACAAATACCTGACGTAGCACCAGAACCCGGCTGGACCGCATTTAAGGATAATATGACCTGGCCGGGCACTTACCTAATGATTGGTAATATGTTGCTTGTACAATTTGGTAACACCGGAATAATTGAGAAACATTATCCTTTCATGAAGAAATGGTTGTGGTATATGAAGGATAAATATCTGAATGATAATATAATGACGAGAGATAGATTTGGCGACTGGTGTGTTCCGCCCGAATCGAAAGAGCTGATACATTCCAAAGATCCGACCCGTCAAACATCGGGCGAACTTATTGCTACTGCCTATTTCTATCATTTTCTTCAAATGATGTCTACTTTCGCCAGGATAAGCGGAAATAGCGAGGATATTGAAGAATATCAGTCGCTGGCAAAAAAGGTATATGCAGCATTTAACGGAAAATTTTTCGATGCACAAAAACATCAATACAGCAACAATACTGTTACTGCCAATTTGCTGCCGTTGGCCTTCGGTATGGTGGAAAAAAAAGAAGAAGATACAGTTTTCGGGCAAATGATAAACCGGATCATTTATCAGGATAAAAGCCATATAAGCACCGGGCTTATTGGTATCCAGTGGCTGATGTGCGAACTGTCCAAACGGGGACGTACTGATGTGGCACTAATAATTGCCACACAGAAAGATTATCCCAGTTGGGGGTACATGGTGCAAAAAGGGGCAACTACGATCTGGGAACTTTGGAATGGAGATACGGCAGACCCTGCTATGAACTCTCATAACCAAGTAATGCTTTTAGGCGACTTACAGGTATGGATGTATGGCGATTTGGCAGGTCTAAAAAGCAATCCGTTGTTTCCCGGTTTCAAACAGATATGGATGGAGCCTCAGCCTGCCGGAAACCTGGCATCGGCAAGTGCTTCCACAGAAACTCCGTATGGAACAGTAAAAAGCGATTGGACACTGAAGAATGGAACATTTACAT
>DATBXH010000038.1:0-3617 GCA_036514375.1 Bacteroidales bacterium
GCTTAGCCAGATCGGCATTCTTCTCAGCCAGAATTTTATTCTCATTCTCCAGTCCAACACTCTTTTTGGTCTTACCAAAATCATAAATAACCTGGTTATAATTCACGGCTGCAGAATAATTGTCTTGCGGATATAGCTGAAAATTGCCCAAACCAGGAAATTCAATAGTTGGAACAGGTCCGATTCTGGAATATGAAGCACTTGCGTCTACATTAGGATAATAGGAGGACCTGGCCATCCCAATTTTTGCATCAGCAATATTAATGGCTTCCTCAGCTTCTTTTATGGAAGGATGACTCTGAATTACCACTTGCATTATTTGCGTTAACGACAAGGAATCACCGGACAATGAAGTTTGCACCGTATTTTCTGTCGATTGTCCGTTGGCCTGAAAACAGAAGACTCCCAAAATCAGTATTAAACTTAAACTTGAAATATATGATAAAGTTCTCATAATCATTTTTCTATATATTAATTATTCCTGAAGAACATGTTGTTGCTGCGGTTTACCCTGTTGGTTTTTCTTCCTAGTATGGAACCAAAATATTGGAATTGCTCCCAACAAAGTAATTAATCCTGCCACAAGAAAATCATCATCGACACCCTGAATGAAGGCCTGCTGACCTACATGCGAATAAATCAATGCCTGTCCCTGCCTCATTGAACTGGCAATACTGCTGCCAACTTCGTGTTGGGCAAAATAACCCAGATTAGCTGTGATGGTATGGAATGTTTGGTTATTAGCATCAATAGCGCTACCATACATCTGGGTATGATAATTTACCCGGGTAGTGAGTAATGTAGCTAAAATAGCCACACCAAAACTGCCTCCCAACTGCCGTATAATATTAAATAAGCCAGAAGCCTGGGCAAGTTTCTCACGCGGTAGCTCGTACATGGCAATGGCACTCAACGGAGTAAACAGCACTCCCATGGCAAAACCACGAATGTATAACGAAGTCATGATGTAATCGTGCTCAGTAAGATAAGACAGATAATTATTCATGATAAAACTTACCCCGAGCAAAACAACACCCAATAACATAGGTATCTTGGGATTTGTCCTATCTCCAAAGATACCTGCCACAGGTGACATAAGTCCCTGAATTATCCCTACCGGAAGAAAAACGGCCCCGGACTGAATAGCGGTATAATTCAACGAATTTTGAAGATAAAGCGGTAAAAGAAAAGTACTGCCAAACATCCCTACGCTGAACACAAACATAATGAGATTAGCCAGCATAAAATTATGATTGCCCAACAGGCGCAGGTCAATAAGAGGTTCCTTTACTGTCAGTTCTACCGTAATAAATATAGCCAGGGCTATAAACGATAATGCAAAGCAAATCAATATATATGGTGCATGCCAACCGGCAGAATTGGTTGCTGCATTTCCTTCGGTAAGAGCATACAATATCAGGGGAAGGAATATACTCACAGAGATAAAGCCAACCCAATCGAAGCCTCTCACCCTGGGATGTACATATTCTTTTTGAATCACAATGGTTACCAGCATCCCGAAAATTCCAATGGGCACGTTAACGTCAAAAATTAACTGCCAAGTAAAATTATCAACCAGGTAACCTCCGATTAACGGTCCGAAGGAAACAGACGCTGCCGCAGCTATAGCCCAGAATCCCAAAGCTACTCCCCTTCTTTCAGGAGGAAACTCGCGGGTTACAATGGCCATACCTATGGGCATAATACATCCTGCTCCCAGGCCTTGGATAACACGCGAAATAATGAGCATGTTCTCTTCATTTGATATACCACATAAAAATGAACCCACGGTGAACAATAACATTCCCCAGAAGTACATTCGCTTATATCCAAACTTGTCGGCCATCCACCCTGAAGCCGGCAACGCCACGGCCAATGCCAGCATATAGGCAGTAATAACCCATTCAATTTTATCGATTCCCACACCGAATGAGGCCATAATCTTTGGCAACCCAACATTCACAATTGTGGAGTCGAGTACAGCCATAAACGTACCTATCATCACGTTTGCCAGCACCCACCATTTATAACGATGATGGCTGGGGTGAAACTGTGAATCACGGCTCCTTAAGGCATTACGTATCCGATGCGATGGTGTTGCTCTCCGCATATATTACTCCTTTACTAATTTCATAATTACCGACATTCCGGAAATCAATTTAACTGATACAGGCTCTCCTTTTTTGTTTTCGGCTTTATCAATCGAAATCTTTACAGGGATACGCTGTGTAGTTTTGGTAAAGTTGCCGGAAGCGTTGCTCGGTGGAATTAACGAAAACTGCGATGCGGCATTAGCTCCGATATAAAAAACCGATCCGTCAAACTTTACACCGGGAAATGCATCGACAGTAAATATTGCTTTCTGACCAATTTTAATATCCTCAAGCTTGGTTTCTTCAATATAAATGATGACCCATAACTGCTTTTCATTTGTTACCGTGAAGATGGACTGGCCGGGTTGTGCGATATCGCCAACAAGGAGCCAGCGTTTGGCAACCACACCGTCAAAAGGTGCATAAAGTTTGGTATTTCTGAGTTGCGCCTCCGTGAGACCAATTTGTGCTGAAGCACTTTCTACTGATGCATGAGCACTGGCAATCTGGGCTTTGGAAACAACCAGTTGGGTTTGTGTGGCGTCCAATTGAGCCTGGGCAGATTCAAATGCCTTCTGGGTGTGATCAAATTGTTCCTTGGTGATTACACCTCCGCTAAACTGTGCTTTCGCACGGTCCATATCTTCCTTTGCTTTCTGGAAGTTAATATTCTGTACTTTAACATTATCCTCATAAAGAAGATAGGATGCTTCCGCCTGTTTAGCAGCAGCGACAAATTGATTTTTAGATGCTATCGTTTGAGTTCTCTGTGCATTCAATTCCGTGCTGTCTATTTCGGCTAACAACATGCCTTTTTTTACAGAATCGCCCTCTACAGCATATTCCTTTGCAATTCTGCCTAAAATTTTTGACCCGATAGCAACCCTGTCGGAATAGATGTATGCATCGTCGGTCGAAATATAACGGGAATAGTCGCGATACCAGTACCATCCGCCACCTAAAACTAAAACAATAACTACAATTAAAGGGATATAAACTTTGAAATTCTTCCCTTGTCCTTCCTCATTCTTACCGTTTTCCATGTAAATATGCTTTTTATAAATTAATACTCGACTTTTTCTAAACCTACACCTTAAATCTTAATCCTCTGATAAATAAGTCAGTAAACTCATCATACTTTTTCTCCAACTCATCATATTCATTGGGTTCGATATAAAATAGTTCCTTTCGATGTAAAAAATGCATCCGCAACCCCTTTAAGATTTCAACAAACAGGATCGCCAACGGATCCGGATTTTCGACATGAAACAAACCTTTTTCATTCCCCAAAATAATAAGGTCGCGTACCAGATTTTCTTCCTTGCATCTGAATTCATTCAATGTATCACTGAGCATAGGTCTCATGTGCTTGAATTCATCAAAACGTAACCTGCTTAAATTGAATAAGGTTTTAAAATATTTGAACCTTATCCGGATATATTCCCTAAGCATTTCATCTGGCTCTTTTATATTTCCTCTGGTTTCTTCAACAACCTGAAAAAATTCGTTTTGCTCCATTTCTAC
>DATBXH010000039.1:0-3839 GCA_036514375.1 Bacteroidales bacterium
GATGTGGTATCTCAATATCAATATGATCAGGTAAAGACCGAATTCGAGGCTTTGAAAGCAAAATATAAGTCATTGTTCAACCAGCGAAAATCTACCCAACTCAATACGAACGCCAGCACTAATAAAATAAACGAGACAGAGGCTAATATCGTAATGGCAAAAGCTGCTGTAGACCAGGCTTTGCTCAATCTCTCTTATTGTTATATTGTAATGCCATATACCGGGGTAATGGGCAGAAAGAAAATAGTTATCGGGCAGTTAATCAGCGCGGGTCAAACATTAGTTACCATTGTCCAGTCTGGAACAAAGTGGGTGACTGCAAATTACACAGAAAGTCAGATTGCTAGAATCAAGTTAGGGCAGAATGTAAAGCTTAAAGTTGATGCCTTACCAGGATACACTTTTTCCGGTAAAGTTGTTGCGATTTCAGGAGCTACCGGAAGCCGTTATTCTTCTTTCCCGGTAGATAATTCGACCGGTAATTTTGTGAAAGTCCAGCAACGCATCCCGGTACGGATTGAGTTTACCCGTTCAAACGATTCTTTGAAATTAGCACAAATAAAAGCCGGCATGAACGTGGAAGTCGATGAGTAAATGAAAATAAGAAACCAATATAAGTGTATAACTGGCGTTCAAATCAGTAAAATTGGTAGTAAAACATTATTTCGTGTAAAAATCAATCTATTTTTTTAATTTTAAACTCTTTTGCATCTTTCTTTAAATCAATCTTTATAATAAACTATGAGTCAACTATTTTTAAACAGGTCCAATCATTATTTCATTAAACTAATTACAGTTGCATCATTACTTTTTGTAAGCTGTATTTTGGGTTATGCTCAAAAACAGGAAAATATAGAACGAAAACAATTATTTGATTATAACTGGAAATTTCTTTTAGGCGATACTGCTGCTGCTAAATCAAGTAACTTCGACGATAAAGATTGGCGTGTTTTGGATTTACCACACGATTGGAGTATTGAAGGGAAATTAAGTCCCAAAAATCCTACGGGACGAGATGGTGGCTACCTTCCGGCTGGCATAGGCTGGTATCGGAAAACATTCTATGTACCAGGTACATGGAAGGATAAATGCGTGTCCATTTATTTTGAAGGTGTATACATGAATTCCGAGGTTTTTATTAATGGAAAATCACTTGGAGTACATCCTTATGGCTATACATCCTTTAGTTATGACCTCTCATCTTATTTGGATTTTAACCATGAGAACGTTATTGCTGTGCGGGTCGACAATTCACAGCAAAAGAATTGTCGCTGGTATAGCGGTTCCGGTATCTACCGTCATGTATGGATGTTTGTTACTGATTCTGTACATGCAGCCCATTGGGGTGTTGCCATTACAACACCGGAGGTGTCTTCAAAAAAAGCGACGGTTGTAATAAAAACGCTGGTAAAGAACGAAACTAGTTTGCCTCAAAACATTGTGCTAAAAACACAGCTTAGGGAAAAAGATTCGAAAACAGCAGGCAACAGCCAAACAAAGATCGAGCTTTCTGCCAACAGCGAAAAAGAAATTGTACAAACGATAAATGCATCAACTCCTAAGTTATGGACACCGGAAAACCCTAATATGTATCTCGCACAGATACAGGTATTAAAAAACAGTAAAATTGTAGACGAGACTCAGACCGGGTTTGGCATACGTTCCATAAAGTTCACTGTTGAAAATGGTTTTCAGCTTAATGGTAAAACCATAAAGATTAACGGAGGATGTGCACACCACGATAATGGTTGCTTAGGAGCCGCTGCTTATGATCGGGCAGAAGAACGACGTGTTGAGTTGCTTAAAGCAGCAGGTTTTAATGCCGTAAGAACCTCTCATAACCCTCCCTCGGAAGCTTTTCTGAGCGCCTGCGACAGATTAGGTTTGATGGTGATAGATGAGTCATTTGACGGCTGGAAAGAGAAAAAAAATAATTTCGATTATGCCATGTATTTTGATGAATGGTGGCAACGCGACTTAGAATCGATGGTATTAAGAGATCTAAACCACCCGTCTGTCATCATGTGGAGCATCGGCAACGAAATAATTGAAAGAAAAAAACCTGAAGCGGTTGAAACTGCCAAAATGCTTGCCAATGCTATAAAAAGAATTGATAACACGCGTCCGGTAACTTCCGCCATGACCACATGGGATAAAGATTGGCAAATTTTTGACTCGCTTATGGCAGTTCATGATGTTTGCGGCTACAATTATCAGTTAAAAAGGGCTCCGGCAGACCATGAGAGGGTTCCATCAAGGGTTATTGTCCAGACAGAATCGTATCCAAGAGATGCTTTCGCAAATTGGAAGCTGGTTAATGACTACAGTTATGTAATTGGCGATTTCGTTTGGACTGCACTCGATTATCTGGGAGAATCAGGTATAGGCCGTTGGTATTATACAGGTGAGGTGCCGGGAGAACATTGGGAGCGTGAGCTCTTTCCATGGCATGGTGCCTATTGCGGCGATATCGATTTGACAGGGTGTAGAAAACCAATATCCCACTATCGAAATTTATTATGGAATAACACCGAAAAACTATATATGGCTGTTCGTGAACCCAATCCTGAACCTTTAGAAATTAAAGAAACATTATGGTCGGTTTGGCCGACATGGGAAAGTTGGACATGGCCAGGTTACGAAGGGAAAGACATACAGGTTGAAGTGTATTCAAAATACCCTAAAGTTCGGCTTTACCTGAATAACAAACTCATTGGTGAACGACCAACTACCAAGGAACAGAAATACAAAGCTATATATACACTGCCATACTCACAAGGTTTATTAAAAGCAGTCGGCGTCGAAGGCGAGAAAGAAATAGAATCAACTATTCTTCAAACTTCGGGCGATGCAACAGAAATAAAACTTACTGCCGACCGAACTGAAATAATGGCTAACAGTCAGGATTTATCTTTTGTTACCATCGAATTAACCGATAAAGACGGGATAATCCAGCCAAATGCATCAAACCGGCTATATTTCAAAATAGATGGCCCTGGTGTAATTGCCGGTGTAGATAATGCAGATATTAAGGATGTGAATCAATATGTTAGCAATACACGCAAAGCATGGCATGGTCGAGCAATGGTAGTAATTAAAAGTACTCAAAAAGCAGGCGATATTAAGCTGACAGTAAGCTCACCTGGATTACCTGATGCTGTTCAAAATTTCAAAGTATCAAAGTACTAAGTGTTATTTAATTATGTATCTATGAACCGACACCTAGACATCTTATGTCTTGTCCGTTGAATTCATTTAATCATTATTCTTTTGGAACCATTGGAGCCTAAATGTATAATTATTCATTGGGTGTAATCCGGGATACCCCCGGTTTCACGCACTTTATCTTGCAGCCTGAGCAGTGACCTACAGGCAAAATGATTTACGCCAAAGAATATTATGATTCGATGTACGGGTCAAAAGAAAGTAGCTGGGAAATCTTAATCGCCAATCCTTTTAATGAATTCTATATTCTTTAGGAGATAATCCAACAATACGTTTAAAGTATTTACCAAAAAACGATTGAGATTCAAAGTTTAATTCTAGACTGATTTGCTGAATGGTCATATTGGTTGATTTTAGAAGGGCTTTAGCTTCCAAAATAACATAATTATTTATCCATTCATTAGCAGTAGTGCCACTGTTTTCTTTTATAAGTTTCGATAAATATTTTGGGGTTAGGCATAACTCATTTGCATAAAATTCCAGTCCTCTGTGCTCCTTGTAATTCTTCTGAACACTAGTAAGAAATTTCTCTACAAGTATTTCCTGTTTCGATTGGGAGCCTTTTTCAGGCAAATTATGAAATTGGTAACTTGAAGCATAAAAAAAAGCTTGTA
>DATBXH010000040.1:0-2412 GCA_036514375.1 Bacteroidales bacterium
AGGTTTTTTAACTTGTGATCTGAGGCAGGAGTATTATAATCGACCCTTAATCCGGTTTCTAGAGCTATTTTTTTGGTTGCGTTAAAATCGTTTTGAGCAAACAATCCGATGGTTGTCAGGTTGTAATTGAATTTTGATGAGTCGAGCGATTTAAAATTGTCAGTCCATACATTCAAACCTGCTACCCAATCCGATTTTTCCCTGGAATGTGCGTAATTTAGTTCGCTGAACGAAGAACTTTCCTTGCCGTTGAAATAGTTCTGGGGCATGGAAATTTTGCGGTTAAAAAGACCAACACTGTTTTTAAACTGTATTTTGTCGGCTTCATTAAGGTTGTGCTCCACATTTAATTGTGTGGATATCCTTTGCGTCACATTCTTCACGAAGAACCGGTGCGTAGTGTCTGCATTGCCTTCAATGACCTTTACATCGCCTCCGTAACGGTTTTCGTAAGTGGTGTTAACACCGAAATATCCGGTCGTTTTCTTGTTGAGGTAGAAGAATAACTTAGGATTGAACGTAAACCTGTTTATTTGTGGGATAGCTGTGAAACCAATGTTTGCAGGATCGTATGGAGCGTTGTAATTATAGGATGAAAAAATTGTAGTGCCGGTCTTTTTCCATCGTTGTGAGTAAAATCCGCTACCATCAAAGCCTTTTGCCGAAGTTCCGTTGAGTAAGAATGTAAGTTCTCTTTTTTCCTGCGGAGTTTTGGAAATTAAATTCACAAGCCCTGCAATGGCTCCACCACCGTAAAGGGTGGACGCACTTCCTTTGATGAATTCAACTTGTTGTAAATCGAGCGGGGCAATCTGCATGATGCTTAATCCTCCGCTAAAGCCATTATAAAGAGGCATTCCGTCTCTCAGAATTTGGGTATATCGTCCGTCGAGTCCCTGGATGCGAATATTTGACGTCCCGTTTACGGCCGATGTTTGTTGGGTAGTAACACCTGTTCCCTCGGTTAGAAGCTTTTTTATTTCGCCGGGTTTCATGGAGGCTTCTTCATTCAATTCGTCGGAAGCGATAACATCGATCCTTGTGGGAATATCTTCGATACTTCGGCTGCTTCGGGTTGATTGCACTACAACCGCATTAAGTTCCACACCGCTTTGTGATAGTAAAATAGTTACAGGTGCAGCTGTTGCCAGGGGAAAGTTAAACGTATCTCTTTTAGTTTGATAACCGATGTAACTGAACTCAATGATCTGCTTGCCATTCGGAATATTTTTAATCTCAAGGAGACCATTGGCATCGGCTCTCCCGCCTGTTTCGGTGCCCGGGACAACTGCGGTAGCTCCTGGCAACACTTCTTTGGTGAGACTGTCTTTTAAAAGCGTCTGAAAGGAATTCTGTGCAAAAGTTTGTCCCGGAAGCAGAAGGATTGCTATTAAAACAATGAATTCCCCTGTGATAACTCTTCTTTCTCCAATAGTCTTCATTTAATAGAATAAGTATAATCAAACATAATTGTAGTATCTGGCGGAGAGAACTTCTCCCTTTTAAGATTCTGCCTAATGTTAAAGCCGTATCCCGGATATCAGGAAACCATAAAAATTATTTGATGTGGATTTTCTGTTTTATTAGCCTGGTCTTATATTATCCTTTAAGACCTTCGGCTAATTTGAGTGTCGGAAGTGTTGTAAATATAACGTTTATAAATTTGGTTTGTTATTGATGTTGAAATTTTCCTTTTAGTTGTTTTTTAAAGGGTAGGAAAAGTGCACCACGCTTTCCGCAGTGCCGCCGGTTGCCATATAGAAGTCCAGCGCATGCTGGTCGGCCAAATCTGCCTGTACAAAGATTTCCGTTATTCCTAATTGTGTGCAATAGTCTTTTAACGAAGCTATGAGTTGTCTGCCAATACCCTTTCGTTGGTATTCGGTTTTAACAGCCAGGTCGTATATATAAACCTCACCGGATGGGAAATAGGTTGATGGCAAGATGTGTGCCGTTAGCCCGCCTACCACTAAATTCTCTGAAATGGCAACAACGAAGATGATGCGTTCATCTGTAAGTAATTTTTGTAAATAAATGGCATTGGGAATGATAAGATTGCTCATCTCAAACACATCTCCGTACAATTCGATGAGGGCTATCAGATAGTTTAAATCCTTACTGTTTAGTTTCTGATATTTTATATCCATAGCGAAAGTGCTTTTACCGATAGATTTTATTTTTTCGATTGATGCAGGATTTTTGATTTTGAACGCTTTCGATCTTTCTTTGTTCAACCTTTAAATATTTGGTTGTCGACGTCGAGACCGAGATACTCCCCAAAAAATGATTTGATGTAATCTTCAGAAGAGGATTGGACCAAATCAAGTGATTTGATGCAATCTTCAGAAGAGAATTGGACCAAATCAAGTGATTTGATGTAATCTTCAGAAGAGAATTGGACCAAATCAAATG
>DATBXH010000041.1:0-2410 GCA_036514375.1 Bacteroidales bacterium
AAGGCAGGATGCGAGGCAGTTTCGGAAAAACATCTCCACATCGGTGTTGCTGCAGCATCGTACTGACTCATTGGAGGAAGATTAAGGATCAGCTCCATGGTACGTAATATGGATGAGGTGGAATACATCGTATGATCAACATAACCTTGTTTTACGAATCCTCCTGCAACAAAAGCGATACTTCTGTGGGCATCCACATGGTCAGGTCCGTTTTGTGCATCGTCTTCCACTATGAAAACCACACTTTTGTCCCATATCTTACTATGGCTTAAGTGATCCACAAACAGACCCACGGCAAGATCATTATCAGCTAAATTGGCAAAAGGGGTTGGTCTTCCTATCCGTACCCCTTCCGTGTGGTCGTTTATGAACCGGAGCGTATTCAATTGCGGAAGGTTTCCGGTATTGACCAGCGAATCAAAATCGCGTTTCCATTGTGAAAAACGAACGGTATCGCGAACCGACTGGTCCCAGCCTGTAAAATACGGGCAATAATGACCTTTCAGTACAGGAATATTTGGTTTGTAATTATCAGCAAATTCGCCATAAGTCCGGTAGGTTACTCCTGCCCGTTTGCAAAAATCCCAGATAAATCCGTTCTTGTTATTTGCTATGGCACGGCGGCCTTCAGAATCATAAGTTCCACCGCGGCGACCATAACTTGTTGGCCAGGTTTTTTCCAGGTAATCTGTGGCATAGGCGCCGGTACTCCAATTATGTCCGTCGGCACTGACTTCACTATCTACATAGAAGTTGTCTAACAATACAAAATCGTGAGCCAGCGCATGCTGGTTCGGTGTAATTTTTTCACCGAACAATACCAGGCTGGTATCTCCATTTCCTTCCGGTAGGTCGCCCAATACCTGGTCGTATGTCCTGTTTTCTTTTATAATATAAAAAACATATTTAATGGGAGAGGTCATGCCGGGCTTATATGGTACAGGGTTGCCGTCCTTTCCTTCGGTCCAGTTTTCTTTCTCTTTATTGTAAGGAGCGTTGTGATATACTGTTTGTGAGTATTGTGCCAGGGCTTTATCGTCAGGCTCACGGATGATACTGAGTGTACCAAGAAACAACCCTGCTATGTATTGCACCTTAAGCGGTGTTGCCGATCCCTGCTGATAATACACACCCTCATCTTTGCCAAAAGGATTGGGACCATGCGGGTTTGCCATGGATGAAAAGCCTTTTCCATTGGCAACAAAAATGGTATGATGTACCACACGGACGCACGTGGGATACCAGCCTGTAGGTATAAACCCTTTGCTTTTGCTTTTCCCGGGGTTACTGATGTCAAAAATGGCAAGGCAGTTATTGTCTGCATTTGCAACGTAAAGTGTTTTTTCATCTTCGGAAAGAGCCACACTATTGGTGGTTGAACCGGATGGCGAGTTTGGAAAAAGAGCAGCATTTAATGTCTCAATAACGTCGTTTTTTTTCAGGTCGATAACAGAAACCGTGTTGTCATTCGCATTCGCAACAAACAGATAGGTACCTTTTGTTGTCATGCAAAGATCGTTTGGATTACTCCCGACTATGATGGGTTTCCTGAATTGAAGCTTCTCCGTGTCAAAAATTTCTATTTCGCCGCCGCCCCAGCAGGAAATGTAAAGCAACCTCTTGTCCGGAGACAATAAGCAGGTGTAACCTTCTGCCTTTAAGTCGAATCTTTCAATAACTTTTTTGGATTCAGTGTTAATGACATATAAGGAATTGTTTTCCTTGGTTACGGCATATAAAAGATGCCTTTTGTCGTCCAGTGTTATGCCTGCGATGGAGATTTTTTCCGGCCATGGTTTGCCCAGTATAATGGTATCAGATGGTATCAGATGCCGGTTTGCAATCGTGTATTTTACAATCCAGTTGTCGTTACCGCCAGAGGCGTAAAGAGACTTCTCGTCTTCGGAAAAAGCAAGTCCCAGCCACGATTTTTTCATAACCACCGAATCGAGCAATCCCTGTTTTTGCGCATCGATCAGTTGGACCGTCTGGGTGCTTTGCCCATTATTGGTTACGGCCAGTAATTTTTTGGATGGGGAAATCACAATGTTTAAAGGTAAATCGCCTAATGGCAGGCTTTTCCCAATTCGGGTTATTTTCCATCCGTTGGGCAAAAGTATGTGATCCTGTTCTATTGTGCCTGGCAATTGGGGCACAGCGTTTTCTTCAAAAAGAAGAAGTGAAATGCCAAACACGAGAATTCTTGCAAAGATATTAAGTGACATCATAGCTTTATTACGAAAATGAATAAATACACTTTGGTATGAACAGACCTACTTTCATTATGTTTTTGATTTATCACATAATTTGGGTGAATCCTTAAAAATACAAAGAGGCTGACATAATTATTCCTACCTACTGTAAACTTTTACAAACTATTCGGTAGTTTATAGAAGGCTTGCGAGAAATT
>DATBXH010000042.1:0-2425 GCA_036514375.1 Bacteroidales bacterium
CACAATTCCACGTGATAAGCGGAATACTGGCCCGGATGCTATTAAAATCCCAGATTATATAGGCGAAGTGATGCCCTTTCGGTATTGTGAAATAGAAGGTCATACTGGTAATATTAACAAGGAAAATATAATCAGGGAATGTCTGCATTATCCTTTTAATGACAATGCCTCATCCTTTTCTTCATCCAGTAATGTATTAAATGATGTTTGGAATTTATGCAAATATAGCATTAAGGCAACCAGTTTTACAGGAGTCTATGTAGATGGAGACCGTGAACGGATTCCTTATGAAGCTGATGCACTAATAAATCAGCTTTGCCATTATTCTGTCGACAGAGAATATAGTATGGCCAGGTTTAGTTACGAGTACCTTATTTTTCATGCTACCTGGCCTACAGAATGGATACTTCAGTCGGTACTTATGGCCTGGAGCGATTATTTGTATACCGGCAACCTGGAATCTGTAAAGAAGTATTATAACGATTTAAAGGCCAAATCACTTATCAGTTTGGCTTCGGAAAACGGCCTGATAAGCACAAAAACAGGCAAACAGACGCCCGAACTCATGAAAGCTATCCATTATAATGGTAAAGAGCTTCGGGATATTGTAGATTGGCCACAGACTGGTATTTTAGGGTTGGGAAAGAATGAACCGGGTGAAACCGATGGCTTTGTGTTTACCAACTACAATATTGTTGTAAACGCTTATCATTATAAAGCGTTAACAATTCTTGTCAAATTTGCCAAGGCCCTGGGGTATACAGACGATGCTAAAAATTTTGAGCAGGAAGCGGTCAACACACAAAAAGCTATCAATCAGCTAATGTTTGATAAGACCAGAGGTGTTTACCTTGATGGTATTGGCACTAATCATGCTTCACTTCATGCAAATATGTTTCCTTTGGCTTTTGGAATTGTACCTGAACAATATAGGAAAAACGTTTCAGATTTTATACAATCCAGAGGAATGGCTTGCAGTGTTTATGGCGCACAGTTTTTGCTTGATGCCGTGTATGATGCAGAGGATGCAGCTTACGGGCTCTCTTTGCTAAGCTCTACTGCAGAACGCAGCTGGGCTCATATGGTTTATGATGTGGGCTCAACCATCACTTTAGAGGCCTGGGATAATAAATATAAACCAAATCAGGACTGGAACCATGCCTGGGGTGCAGCTCCTGCTAATTTGATCACGCGGAAATTAATGGGTATTGAACCCCTTGAACCCGGATACAGAAAAATATTGATCAAACCGCAACCGGACACATTAGAACATGCAGAGATAAGAGTCCCGACCATAAGAGGAGACATATATGTCGCTTTTAACCAAAAAATCAACGATCATTTTGAGTTAAAAGTGAGCATTCCTGCAAATTCCACAACCGATATATATATACCCTGGGTTGGCAAGCTGGCATTATTTTTGGATGATATTCCGTATAAATTTAAAAAGGAAAAGGGCTTTGTGTTGCTTGAAAATATTGGTTCTGGTGCACATATTATAAGGTGCTCTAAATTATAAATAACACACATTTACTGATTATGAGACATTTATTGCTTGTTGTAAGTTTGGCTGCTACATTGCAGGTTTCTGCCCAAGGCATCATCACTAATGTTTTGGGGCGAAATACGTTTTCTTTAAACGGGAAGTGGAACTATATTATTGACCCTTACGAAACCGGTTATTATGATTACCGTTACGAACCGTATGATAAAAATCCAAATCCATCAGGGGGCTACTTCCTTGACAAACATGCACAAAACAAGTCAGAGCTTTTGGAATACGACTTTGATAAGTGTCCTACTCTTATGGTACCCAAGGATTGGAACTCACAGGATGCCAGGTTGCTATATTACGAAGGGACCATCTGGTATCGCCGACTTTTTGATTATAAAAAGAGTAATCCTGCAAATCGGGTATTTGTATACTTTGGTGCAGCCAATTACGAAACTGATGTTTACCTGAACGGCAAGAAACTAGGGAAACACATTGGCGGTTTTACCCCTTTTACTTACGAGATCACTTCTTTACTGAAGGACGAGAAGAATTCACTTGTAGTAAAGGTTGATAACAAGCGAAAACGAGAAGGAGTGCCTACTCTTAATACTGACTGGTGGAATTATGGAGGTATCACAAGGGATGTAATGATTGTGGAGTTACCAGTAACATTTATTTCTGATTATTTTATCCAACTGAAGAAAGGCTCGAAAAATCTTATTACAGGCTATGTCAGGCTCGATGGGATTGATAAAAATCAAAAGATAAAGATTGAGATCCCTGAATTAAAGACGGTTGCTGAATTTACGACAGATAAAAATGGGGTTGCCGACATTTCAATTCCGGTTAAGAAATATGAAGCCTGGTCGCCTGCAAGTCCGAAACTTTACCAGGTTAATGTGTCTTGCGAAACGGATAAAGTTTCAGAAA
>DATBXH010000043.1:0-9364 GCA_036514375.1 Bacteroidales bacterium
ATTTCAAATGTAAAAGAGACATCGGCTCAGGCTGCGGTAACGGAAATGTTAAACGATCCTACTACCTATCCACTGGTAGACGACAACACCAATGATATTCTGTTGAATATGAATCCTCCGGTGACTGCTTTTTCATCGGAAGGGATGAGAGACGGATTGTCGGATGGTGCCACATCCAGTGGTCCTATTGCTCCTAAATATTTGATGGAAGACGTGATGGTTGCTAATAACGACCCTCGTATAGAAGTTTTTTGGAATCCGGGAGTTGATGGGTACAAAGGATTGCCCATTGATATAAATACAACTGACCAGGAAAGTCTGATTTCTAACCATAAGGTGGCAACTGTTGATTCCGGTACATTTGTAATGAATCGTAATGTGCCCGGTGTACTTGTTACTGCCGCCGAAGTAAGTTTTCTTAAAGCAGAAGCTTATGAAAGATGGGGACTTGGAAATGCTCAAACAGCATATGAAGCCGGCATTCGTCAATCGATTGCATTTTATTACAGCATTAACCAGGCTGCCGTATTTTCCGGATATTCAAAAGCTTCCGTACCAACTCCGTCTAGTTCAACAGTTGACGCTTATATAGCAGGGGCTGGGATTGCGTATACCGGAACCTCTGCTGAAAAGCTTCAAAAAATAGGGATCCAAAAATGGATCAACTATTTTATTTTACAGGCAGGACAAGCTTGGGCCGAGATCAGAAGGACCGGCTATCCGGTGCTTACGTTTGCAAATGATCCCAGCTTTACCAGCGCATTGCAGCCCCCTAAAAGACTTTTGTATCCTACTACGGAGAAGACTTATAATGCCACCAATTATGCGAAGGTGTCATCTAAGGATACCAGAGATGCAAAAGTATTTTGGGAAGTAAATTAGTTGTTTCTTAGAGTGAAGATATTTACCGGAATTGCTTGGTTAACCCTGTCCTGAGCAGGGTTTAACCTTGGCAATTTTCTATGACACAGAAGAGTTTTTGTGATAAAAAGTGAGGTTGTTGATTTTAGTACTCGAACATTTAAAATTTTGCCTATGACAAGTCTGATAAAAATCTATTCTATTTGTTTTTTAGCTTTTGTAACGCTTTTGGGGGCAAAAGCACAGCGTATTGTTTCTTTTACTGAGGGATTAATAGCCGGTCCGTGCCATCAATACGGGAGAGAGGCTGTTTATTCCGATCAATTGGCATATCAACTCTATAAGGGAACACTTAAAAGTCCTGAAGCCGGGCAACCATTGTTTATCGATAATAACGGTAAAACAATTGCATGGAGGGCAATTAAGGCAGATACAGCCAACAGGTTTTTTGACAATGAAAATTCAGGCGGATATCTTTATCTCTCCTATCGTTCGGATAAAGAAGAACCTGCATTGCTAAAAGTAACCGGGAATAGCATGGTTTATTTTAACACAGTTCCCCATGCCGGTGATATATATAGCAGCGATTGGCTGTATATTCCGGTAAATCTCAGGAAAGGTTTAAACGAGTTATATGTGAGAATGGCAAGGTATTGGGATGATGGGATTTCTGTAAAACTCATCTTTCCTGAAAAATCAGTATCTCTCAATACCGAAGATATGACTCTGCCCAGCGTGGTATTGGGTAAAGAAAATGGAAATCTTTTGGGAGCCCTGGTAGTCATCAATGCTACATCAAAGCCCATGGTTGATTTGGAAATTCAGACACGAACCGATGGAAAGGAAATTAAATCTCCAAGTCCCGTTATCCCTCCCATGGCGACCCGGAAAGTAGGTTTTAAATTTGATGCTGCGAGTATTACGCAGAAAGGGAAATATGATTGCCGGGTTACCTTATCCCAAAAGGGTAAATCAATCGATGAAAAAACAATTAAGATAGAAGCGGTAGATTCAAAGGATTATTACAGCAATACGTTTATCAGTGCAATAGACGGAAGTGTTCAGTATTATAGTGTTTGTCCCCAAAGCAAAGAAGGTGTTGATCATCCGGCACTTTTTCTTTCGGTTCATGGGGCCGGTGTGGAAGCCATAGGTCAGGCCCGAGCCTATAAACCTAAAGATTGGGGAGTACTGGTTGCTGCTACCAACAGACGGCCTCGCGGTTTTAACTGGGAGGACTGGGGCAGGATAGATGCACTGGAAGTTTTGCATCTCGCCACTAAATTATTTAACCCTGATCCGGCGCATATTTATCTTACCGGTCATTCCATGGGCGGGCATGGTACCTGGTACCTGGGTGCAACATATCCGGGTAAATGGGCTGCCATTGGTGCATGTTCCGGTTATCCTACACTGGTAGGTTACGGATCGGCTGACGGCAAGATACCGGCAGCCGGGAAAACCGATGTTGAAAACACCTTGTTACGTGCCAGCAATGGAAGCAATGTTATTGAACTGGCCAAAAACTATGGTGCAAGTGGTGTATATATCCTTCATGGAGACAGTGACAAGGTGGTATCCGTAAATTATGCCCGTCAGATGCGGAAAATACTGGGTGATTTTCATAAAGATTTTAGTTATTACGAATATCCGGGTGGTAGCCATTGGTTTAGCAACCAGGCAGTCGATTGGCCGCCGTTGTTCGATTATTTCAAATGGCATTCCATTCGTCCGGACAGCATTGTAAACAATATTGATTTCTCTACAGCCAACCCGGCGATATCTTCTACTTATTATTGGGCCTCGGTTTTGCAGCAACAGGAAGCTTTGAAATATAGCCGTATACGTCTGGTTAGAAATGTAAAACTGGGAACTGTTTCCGGTGAGACCGAAAATGTTTCGATCCTAGGGATTTCATTGGCCGGTTTCAGACCAGGTGAAGAACTAACTTTCGATATCGATCATCAGTCGGTTAAATATGTAGTTAAAACCGGTGAACCAATGGTTTATCTGTACCATGGGAATCAGTGGCAAACAGGCAGTCAGCCCGACCCTTTACAAAAAGGAGTAATGCGTAATGGCACTTTCAAAGAACCCTTCAATTACAGAATGGTGTTTGTATACGGTACAACCGGGAATGCAAAGGAGAATCAGTGGTCGTATGATAAAGCAAGATATGATGCCGAAACATGGTACTACCGTGGCAATGGAGCTGTAGATATGATTGCAGATAAAGATTTTAAACCTGCCGATTATCCGGAGCGTGGTATTATCCTTTATGGCAATGCAACCACCAACAGTGCCTGGGAAAAACTACTCTCAAAATGTCCTATCCAGGTTTACCGGGGAAATTTAACCATGGGTAGTAAACAAATGAAGGGTGATGACATTGGAGCTTATTTTATGTGGCCTCGTCCTGACAGTAAAAAAGCTTCGGTAGCTGTAATAACCGGTACCGGATTAACAGGGATGTATGCTACGTATGCCAATCAATATTTTGCAGGGGGAAGCGGTTTCCCTGATTATATGATTTTTACGGTCGACTTGCTCAGGGATGGGGTAAAAGGGGTCAAATATGCCGGATTCTACAGAAATGACTGGAGCATTTCGGAATAAAAACAAAGGAAAGATGAATGCTATCTTGACCTGGTCATGATCTTTTTGATTTTTAAGTTTTCATTTCCCACATTCCTGAAGAGAACAGTTTAAAATCAGTCTGTTCACCGGGATTAAGAGTAAAAGAAGATTGAGTTCCCGATTCGGCAGATCGGGATTAATGAATGCTTTTCCGCAGGTCAGGGAAACATGTCCTGGTTTCGGGCGAGCATTCACCGGGCTCGGAGAAACTTCGCCCGAAGCGGGGGAAACTTTCCCCGAAGCCGGGGGGTCTTTGCCGGAATCCCGGGAAACTTCGCCCAAAGAGGGGGAGTCGTTCCCCTGGTTCGGGGAATCTTCGCCGGAAACCCGGGAGTCTTTGCCCGAGGCGGGGGAAACATCGCCCGAAGTCGGGGAATCTTTCACTTAGTTCGGGGGAAGTTTCCCTTAGCTCGGGGAACGTTCCCCCGGCAAAAGGAAAAGTGTTTGAATTAGCAGAAAATAATTCCATGACTATGATAAAAAAGTATCTACTTGTAACGATTGGTTTTTATTGCACATGCTTTTTCCTGCATGCCCAGGCAGACGATACTAAAAGAAACGGAGGCTATGTATGGCCTGCTGACACTTTGGTGAAAAATAAGTTAGAGCACTGGGAAGATCAGAAATTCGGTATGATTATCCATTGGGGCTTATATTCAGTACCCGGCATTATCGAATCATGGGAACTTTGTTCAGAGCCATGGATTGAGCGCGACAGCTCTGTTTCTTATTGTGATTTTAAACGGTGGTACTGGGGGCTCAAGAAGGATTTTAATCCGGTAAAATTTAATCCCGAGCAATGGGCACAGGCCGCTAAAGATGCCGGTATGCGCTATCTGGTATTCACTACCAAGCATCACGATGGATTTTGTATGTTCGATACCAAACAAACAGATTTTAAAATTTCCAACGGCCCGTTTGCCTCTAATCCAAAGGCAGACGTTGCAAAATATGTTTTTGATGCTTTCCGTCAGAAAGGGTTTATGATAGGCGCCTATTTCTCGAAGCCCGACTGGCACTCGCAGGATTTCTGGTGGTCGAAATATGCGACTCCTGACCGGAATGTGAATTACGATATTCGGAAATATCCCTGGAAATGGAATCGTTTTAAGCAGTTTACCTATAACCAGATTAGTGAGCTGATGCATAATTATGGTTCTATTGATATCCTTTGGCTTGATGGAGGATGGGTTCGTCCGCTCGAAACTGTGAACGAAGAGGTTCGTTCCTGGGGTGCTGCTATTCCCCCCTGGAGCCAGGATATTGATATGCCACATATTGCGTCCATGGCCCGGCAGGCACAACCCGGTATCTTGATTGTCGATCGTACGGTGCACGGTCCGTATGAGAACTACCAAACTCCGGAGCAACGGATCCCGGAAACAAAACTCGATTTTCCCTGGGAGAGCTGTATGACTCTGGGGAATAACTGGGGTTATGTACCTGGTGATCCTCTTAAATCTTCCGCAAAAATTATTCATGCCTTAATTGAGGTGGTAGCCAAAGGCGGGAGTCTGCTTCTGGGAGTGGGGCCTCGTCCTGACGGAACCTTGGATTCGTTGCAGGTTCAAAGACTGAAGGAAATTGGTGTTTGGCTAAGGACTAATGGTCAAGCCATTTATAACACCCGGACAACTGAGATCTTTCAGGATGGGGAAACCTTTTTCACGCAAAGTAAAGACGGGAAAACATGCTATGCTATCGTTCGGATACCTGAAAATTCAAAGTTACCATCTTCCTTAACATGGAGGGGAAACCTCCCGGAGAAAGGTACAAAGATAAAACTTATCAACAGTAACATTTCTGTAAAATGGGGAAGGTACAATGATAAAATTACGGTTTACTTACCGGTTTCAGTGACTAAATCAAAGAAAGATTATCCTGCTCTTACTTTTTCACTTGTTCCGGAAAGAGGAACAGGAATGAATGTATCAGATAATAAATCGGCCTGTATAGCTGTAAACTGTAAAGAAGAGCAATAGGCACTATTTGTTTGTTTTTTGAGCGAAATCCGCAATAATTTTATAAATTGGATATATTTGAATAAGAGACGGCCTGATAAAATATGGACAAAACTGATGCAACCATTGTAGATGATCTCAAGCAGGGAAATGAAAAAGCTTTGCAAGCTATATATGAACAGTACAATGGTAAGTTAGTGGCCTACGCGAAATATACTATTCGAAATCCTTTGCTGGCCGAAGATTTTGTACAGGATGCTTATTGCACGCTTTGGAAGAATCGTGAGAAATTAACATCAGATCAACCTATTCAATCTTACCTTTTTAAAGTTGTACATAATCGTTGTGTAGATTACATCCGTAAGATAATTTCTAAAACTGAATATACGTCTCATGCCGAATGGAGATTAAGGGAAATAGAACTCACTCAAGTCCCTTTTGAAAATATCATTGTATCTGAAATTTTAGCTGATGAGGCACAGATTATCATTCAACAAACTATCCAAAACCTTTCTGATCAAACACGCGAAATTTTTCAGCTAAGCAGAAATGAACAATTAAAAAATTCGGAGATCGCCGAACGGACAGGCCTTTCGGTAAAAGCAATAGAATACCATATTGGCAAGGCACTGCAGCAATTACGTACTGCATTAAAAGATTTCCTGTAAAAAATTGAGAATCTATTTAGGGTAAAACTCTCCAATTACGATATTGAATTAACAAGTTATGAAAGAAGAAAAAGACATGTCGGCAATTGATTTATTGATAAGCAATTATTTAAGCGGAAATGCTACATCCGCTCAGTATGAAGAATTAAAGCATTGGCTTGAGGCCTCAAAAGAGAATCGAATTTACTTCTCTCAACAGAAGGTTCTTTGGCTGTATTCTGAAGAGAAGGCGACTGATAATCAAAAAGAGAAATGGGAACAGTTGAAATTCAAGCTGAAATCACAGGGTGTTAATATTCAGGATTCAGAAAAAGATAGGCAATTACTATTGAAAAGAGCTATGCGGAAATTCCGTTACGCTGCCTCTATTGCTATTCTCTTAGGGATATCAGTTTTAAGTTATTTTATATGGAAACCCAGGGCTATTTCTTTATCGGCGCAAAGTGAGCTTATTGTGCCTTATGGTTCCCGTTCAATGCTTACTTTGCCCGATGGTACCAAGCTCTGGGCTAATTCAGGCAGTAAAATTTCTTATAATACTGGCTTTGGTAAAAATAACAGGGATATAAGCCTTGTGGGAGAAGCTTACTTTGACGTTGCTAAAAATCCGAAATTGCCTTTTGTAGTTCATGCGGCAAACGTTAAGATCAAAGCCATCGGAACCGCTTTTAATGTGAAAGCTTATCCTGAAGAGCGAAAAGTAGAAACTACATTAGTAAGAGGCTTGGTTGAAGTTGAAGAAAAGGGGGCAAAAGGACACATTTTCTTAAAGCCTATGCAAAAGGTTGTGTTCTCAAATATTGCAATAGAAAATGTTACAGACAAAAGTCAGCCTAAATCAGATGAACAAAATAAGGCTGCAGTTACCGGCGAAAGGAGGACGCCGGAAGTTAAACTTCAGGAAGAAATAGATGAAGAAAAAGAAACGGGTTGGAAGGACGGTAAACTAATTTTTGATCGGGAGCCTTTAGGATCTCTTGTTATACAACTGGAAAGAAGGTATGATGTTCACTTTACTTTTGTAGATGAAAAATTGAAGGATTATAGATATACAGGGACCTTTAACGATGTTTCTCTCGAACAAATTATGGAAGCCATGAGGTATTCCTCTCCGGTAGATTATGTGATTAAAGAGAAAGAAGTTAAAATAACGGATAGAAACATGCACCACTAATGAAGTAACGAACTACTAATAACTAAAAGAATGAAATAATCAAAAAAGAACTTTACTAAAAAACGGGAAACACAAGGTGTATTTCCCGCAGGTCTTGATTTTTTAAATCGAAGAATGTAAGTACGTTGGCCCGTTGCTCATTCCTCGAAATGTCTAATTTTTAACCTATTCAAAAGTATGAAAAAAAATTTAGAACTACTCTTTCGAGCAAAATCATTAACCAAAATTAGTCTGATTATGAGAATATCTGTACTAATTAGTATAGTGGCAACAATTCAGGTTTCTGCCATGACCTATTCCCAATCAACCCGAATAAGCTTAAATGTTAAGGATGTTGATATTCGGGATGCTTTTAGGGAAATTGAACGAAATTCCGGTTTGTCCTTTCTTTATTATGAAAACGTGTTAGACCTGAAGAAAACCGTTTCTGTAGATGTTAAAAACAGCTCTGTGCCAGATCTTTTGGATGAACTTCTGCAAAATACGGAACTTACTTATAAGATTCTGGATAATAAATTTATCGTTATTTCTCCTGTCAATGTCATGCAGCAAAAAATAACCGGTACGGTTACAGATGCCTCATCCGGAGAACCATTACCAGGTGTAAGTATTTTGATTGTAGGAACAACAACCGGCGTCATCTCTGATATAAATGGAAAATATAGTATAGATATTCCTAGCCCTAACTCTGTACTGGCTTTCTCTTATGTCGGTTATCTTTCAGAAGAGATTACTTTTTCAGGTCAGACAACTATTGACATTAAGTTATCTCCTGATATCAAAAAACTGGATGAAGTGGTGGTAGTAGGATATGGAACACAGAAAAGGGTAAACCTTACCGGATCCATTTCTTCCATTAATGGCGGAGAATTGGACAACAAACCAGTATCGCTCACAGCAGCCTTACAAGGAATGGCTTCTGGTGTAACTGTTATTCAATCATCAGGACAACCTGGAGCTGATCAGGGTACCATCAGGATTAGGGGTATAGGTACGATAAATAATGCTGATCCCTTAGTCATAGTTGACGGATTCGAAACCGATATCAACACTTTCAATAATATCAATGCCAATGATATTGAATCAATGTCCATACTTAAGGATGCTGCTTCTTCATCAATTTATGGTTTACGCGCAGCCAATGGTGTAATCCTTGTTACCACCAAACGTGGAGAAAAAAATAAAACAAGAGTTGCATATTCCTTTAATGCCGGTTGGCAACGCCCCACATTCGTGCCTGATTTTGTCGGGGCCCAGGAATATATGAAGCTCACTAATCTTACCTTGATAAATTCTGGGGGGGCTGCTAAATATTCTGCTGCTGATATTGCTGCATATAATGATCCCAAACGGAATACTGACCTATATCCCGATGTAAACTGGATGAAAGAAATTTTAAAGGGGAATGGGTTTCAGCAGGAACATAACTTATCTGTTTCCAGTGGAAATGAAAGAAGTCGCTATCGTTTTTCTACAAGTTATGCAGATCAGGGAGGTTTGGTCAAAAAGATGGATTTCAACCGTATTACTGCAAGGTTAAATACAGATTTTGAAATTAGTAAACGTTTGAATTTTAGTGCTGATGTTTCGGCAATTTCAACAGATCGTACCGAACCTCAGGGGAATGGTGGTGGAGCATGGTTTCAATTTCAACAGGCTATTGCAACCAATCCACTCTGGCCTGTAAAATATAGCGACGGTACCTGGGGACCCGGACGTGGTGATGGTAACCCTGTTCGCTTACAGCAGGAAGGCGGTCTTTATGATTATAAGAATAAGCAAATCGCAGGTAATTTTAGGGCTGATTTTAAACTTTTTGAAGGATTAACCTTAAGTGGTCTCGTGTCAGTTAATTATATGACATTTTTTAATAATATGCATGATGTGGCCCTTACTTATACCGATTTCTTTACTAAGGCCACATCTACAAAAATGACTGATGATGTAACAAATCAATTCACCAGTATCTTTAATACAAATTACCAGGCGCTTGCGAATTACAATAAAACTTTTGGTAAGCATTCCATTAAACTTTTAGCAGGTGTTGCCAGGCAGGAATACAC
>DATBXH010000044.1:0-2216 GCA_036514375.1 Bacteroidales bacterium
TAAATTCACCGAAAAGGTAAATAGCATTCGGAATATCTGTTGTGTGTTGTTTTTTTATAGGTACAACTTCCGTTTGCATCTCATCGATCTCTTTGTTACGATTGCGTTTTCGATAGCGGACCCAAACAAATAGGGCAATAAACGAAATCAGGCACAATGATATGGCTAGCCAACGATATACATGGTTTTTATTAACCGCCAGATAACCGGATAATTCTTCAGCCGTAACAGGGGGATACGATAACGAATACACCTTTATATCGGATTTAATATCATCATCAAACTCCTGAACAGTTGCAAACAAAGTATTTAACTGGCTGTCGAAATACAAATTGGCATTGGTGGTAATTTTGTCCGAATGTATGGGTATGGAATCGCCCAGTATTTCATAGCTTCCATCCTTCAGTGAAAACCGATACAACCGAAGAAATGAATTGGAATAATGTTCCGGATAACACAGCGTATAAAAACAGGAATCCTGAATAACCATTCCCCTGACGGGAACCACATTGTCTTTGTCCCACCGGATTTCCCAAAGTTTTGAAATGTGTTTTGATGCTAAATTAACCTGATATAAATCGTAAAAATACTTTCGTCCGACGACTTGTTCTCCGGATCTATTGCCCATTCCTCCAAATATGTATAACGAATTGGTCTTTTTCTGATATCCCATGCTTAAAAAATATCTGGGAAATATTGTCGTATCTCCTTCAATTCGAAGAGTATCCCACAATTTGGACTCGATATC
This sequence comes from Bacteroidales bacterium, assembly GCA_036514375.1. GTDB lineage: Bacteria > Bacteroidota > Bacteroidia > Bacteroidales > JAAUTT01 > JAAUTT01. Next base: position 749 of record DATBXH010000044.1, read on the forward strand.
GTAAGTGTAAAAGATTTTGTTGTAGTGCATCCGGCCGAATCCTCCGAAAAGAATATAGCGGTGATTGTCAGCATCGAAATACGCCCCGTGATGATGCAGTTGAGTAGGCAACGTACTAGAACTTTCGGTAGTCCATTGATAAGTATCTAAATCGAGGCTAGCTACAGACGGACCATTATATTTATACGACTCATCAAAGTATACCTCATAAGCGTATAGCTTATTGTGTATTGGATCAATAAAATTTGTTCCCAATGTAAGCCTCACGGGACAATTTTCCTTAAAGATCTCAGTCCTTTTATCCCCCGATCTTATATTATAAATGAATAAGGTATCCTTATTAAAGTAGTAAATTTCTTTCTTTTCCGGATTATAATTAGCCCCGGCTACAGTTTTCGATTTAAACAAAACTTTAAATTTCCATTGGTATGATTCGTTTATCAGCCATTCAGGATTATCAACATTGCCTATAGCCCTACCTTTTAAATCATGAACTATATCCCCGTTATTCTCCCTCAACGCAAACGTGTATTTTTTATCATTGTTACCAACGGAAATATTCTGTATGGCAAAAGATGGAACATCAATGATGTAGTCGCTTCTCCCGAAAATAATAATTGGATAATATTTTTTGGGCAAACCTACATTGTTCGCAACAAATGTTTGATTGTGAATCGTAAGTTTTATAGAATTATTGGCAAGGTCAAAAGATATGATCGTCTTAAACCATGGTAAGTTCACTAATTCATCTTTACTTATTTGGGCTGTTATCAGGCTGCTTCTGCCTTCCTCGTTAAATTTAAACTGGATGTTATTTCCTTGTCCATCATAAAATAAGTTATAGATTTTATCGCTTCTTTCATTTTTGATTCGAATAATATACCCTATCCGTGTTGTCGGGTAAAGAGACAGGTCAAACTCAATATTATAGAATCCTGAAAATACAACGGACTTATTACCAAAAACATTATATGAAGTACGCTTGTCGATAGGTTGATCCTTACTGTCTTTAAACTTTAATCCTTGAGAAAAGGACTCATCTGAAATCATAAAAGATATAACAAGGAGAATATAATAATATATCTTCATTGATATTTAGGGTTATATAAATTCAAAACCAGTTAAAATTCTCTCATATTCGTAAAATGGGAATCGAAAATCTATTTTAAGAAGTTAATAACAAATAATATACACCTAACAAGAATAACCAACTTCCTGCACGAAGTTATAAAATGAATACGGAATCACAAGAAAAACATAAGTATAAACTTTGAAGAGTCTCTGTCTGATAATATTATACCCTTACATGGCTTAACCAGCCTATACAAGTTAGTAAAGATGATGAAACCAACATTGGTTTTAAAAATTTATAAACTCCAGATTGTTTTAATGCATTAATATTCATTATAATAATTGCGAATTCCAAGAGGGATTAATGTTTTTTTCTTGCTAATTAATCCTGTTTTAA
>DATBXH010000045.1:0-9595 GCA_036514375.1 Bacteroidales bacterium
CAGTTGGTACGTACCTTCGATAAGTCGGAAATGTTGCGTTCAAGATGATCGCTGATTACTTTACAAGCGATCAACATACCTACGGTAGAACCGCTAAAAAAACGTTTCTCACTCATTGCTTGTAAATTATTAAAGTTAATACTAGAAACTATGTTGAAAGGGATGACAGCGAAAAAGGCGGGGCATAACTAAAAGGCGTTTCAGGAGTAACCCCTTAAGCAACCATGTGGATTTTTAAATTTTTTAGTTTAATTTTTATTGTGATTGTTTGAATTAATAAATCCCTCGATACCTCTCTCTGTTATTTTAACTGTTTAAGCTAGCTGTTGTTTAACTGCAATTAATAATGCAATTATCTGACTTTTATTATAACAATTTCCGTGCCACTTTTACGGGTACAAACAAATATATTGGGTTACTTACTAAAACGGGGGGTACAGGGAACAAAAGAGACGCCATGAATGACGCGAACGGCAAAGCTCTCAACGGAGTTAATTAAAAACCAAGATATGACTTCTTAAATTCGCGTAATTCGATGACCTATAAATAACGTCAATTAGAGTATTTATCATCGAATTGAGCTAATTGAACGAATTAAAAGCCAAGATATGATTTCTTTTATTGTGGTAATTTGTGTAATTCGATGACTCATTCATATCATCACATTACATTTTATCATCTAATTACACTAATTAAGCGAATTAAAAGCCAAAATCATTTATTCCTTAAATTCGTATAATTCGCGTAATTCGATGACTCATAAATAACATCAATTGGAGTACTTATCATCGAATTAAGCTAATTAAACGAATTAAATACCAAAATCAATTCTTAAATCCAAAACTACCCTATGCCCGACTTACTGGAACAAACCTTAGTTTATAAAGACGAAGCTTATAAAATCATCGGTGCCGCCATGGCAGTGCATCGGGAACTTGGCCCAGGTTTTTTGGAAGGAGTATATCAAGAGGCACTGGAGATCGAATTCAATCAGCTACATATTTCTTTTCAACGCGAAGTACCATTAACAATTACATATAAAGAAAAGACTTTGCAGAAAGAATATGTTGCTGACTTTATCTGTTACAATAAAATTATTGTTGAACTTAAAGCTATTGATTCTCTCGTTGGGATTCACGAAGCACAGGTTATAAACTACCTCAAAACAACAGGCTTTAAACTTGGCTTACTAATTAACTTTGGTGAAGAAAGCTTAACTTACAAACGACTAATCCGTCATTAAATGACATCATCATCGAATTATTCGCTAGCGCTCATGAGAACGCTTCGCTTAGTTACACAAATTTAGCGAATTAGAAATTTCTAATTCGTTTAATTAGCGTAATTTGATGACGCTTAAACAAATCATTGTATTGAACTTATATCATCTAATTTCACGAATGAAACGAATTGGGAATTCATACACAAATAATTCGTTAAATTAGCGTAATTCGATGACAAACCACATTTTCATGAAAGCATCAGAATTCGAACTCATTATTGAACCCGGCCGTACGGAGAAAAACTACTGGACCGACCTGTGGCGCTACCGCGAGCTGTTTTATATTCTCTCGTGGCGCGATTTGAAGGTACGTTACAAACAAACCGTGGTAGGCGTGGCATGGAGTGTTGTCCGCCCGCTGCTCACCATGATCATTTTTACATTAGTTTTTGGCCGCCTGGCAAAGATGCATTCCATTGGCGATGCTCCGTATCCCATCATGGTATTTGCAGGACTATTGCCCTGGTATTTTTTCTCCAATTCCCTTTCCGAGGCAAGCAACAGCCTGATTGGAAACACCAACCTCATATCAAAGGTGTATTTCCCCCGACTCATCATTCCTGCCAGTTCCATCATTACCAGCTTTGTCGATTTCCTGATTTCGTTTGTGCTTATGCTCATCCTCATGGTGTATTATCAGTTTGTACCATCGTGGCACATGATCTTCATGCCCTTATTTCTTATTGTGGCTTTCGGGGCATCGTTCGGTTTCGGGTTATGGCTTACCACCATGAATGTAAAATACCGCGACTTCCGTTACATCATTCCGTTCATCGTACAATTCGGCTTGTATATTTCGCCCGTAGGATTCAGCAGCAGCATTGTACCGGAGAAATGGCGGTTGTTGTATTCGCTCAACCCTATGGTAGGGGTTATTGACGGTTTCCGGTGGAGCATCATTGGCGATGCAGCCACCATTTACTGGCCAGGATTCCTTGCTTCGCTGGGAGTGATTGTATTTTTAATGTGGTACTCTATCAGGCATTTCAGAAAGATGGAAAAAGCATTCGCAGATTATATTTAACATTAACACTTCGTTTTTTTCATCTAATTTCGCGAATTACACTAATTAGAGTTTTACAATTCGATAAATTCGGGTAATTCGATGACATGTAATTTCTTTTTTTGGCATTTCAGAAAGATGGAGAAGGCGTTTGCGGATTATATCTGAAAAAGTCCATAATCGACTGTAGAGAAACAATAGAAGAGAAGGAAGAAGACAGAGGACGGAAGAAGAAAGGTTGAGGTTAAGGATAAAAATAGAGGGACTTCAAACAAGGGATAACAAATTACAATATGTGTTTAAAAACTGAAAGCCTGAAGCTAAAGGCTAACAGCTAAAAAAGATACTAAACTCATAACCGCATGTATATATTAGGACTTAATGCTTATCACGGCGATTCGGCTGCCTGCATCTTTAGAGATGGCGAACTAATTGCCGCTACTGAAGAAGAACGTTTCCGCCGAATTAAACACTGGGCAGGGTTTCCAAGTTTGGCTATTGAGTTTTGCCTGAAGGAAGCAGGGATAACGATTGATCAAGTAGATTATATCACAGTTTCCCGCGATCCAAAAGCCAACTTCTCCAAAAAAGTATGGCACGTAATCACTCATCCTCAAAAATTCGGAGCAATTCTTGACCGTTTTACAAATAACAGAAAAATTTTTAATCTGGCAGACGATTTTAAAACACATTTAGGTATAGATACAAATGCGCTCAATCAGAAAATTATCAATATTGAACATCACCATAGCCACATTGCCAGCGCTTTCTTTGCATCACCATTTGACGAATCTGCCATACTTTCCATCGACGGGTTTGGAGACTTTTCATCAGCCATGCTGGCCTATGGAAAAGGAAATGAGATTAAAGTGATTTCAAAAGTAACTTTCCCGCATTCCATCGGAATTTTTTATACGGCCATGACTCAGTTCCTGGGGTTCCCGTATTATGGCGACGAATATAAAGTAATGGGTCTTGCACCTTATGGTGAACCCATGTTTTTAGATAAACTGAAAGACATCATTATTATAAAAACCAACGGTTTGTTTGAACTGAACACTTCCTATTTTACTCATGTAAGCCAAGGTGTTGATATGAGCTGGGATAATGGTGCTCCCTTTATTGGTCCGCTGTATTCAAGCAAATTGATTAAGTATTTCGGGCCTGCCCGTGATAAAGGCGAACCGTTAACTCAAGTTCATAAAGATTTGGCTTCTTCGGTCCAAAAAATAACCGAAGAAGTTATTTTCAACGCCCTAACCCATTTACATAAGATTACAGGATGCGAGAATATCTGCATTACGGGTGGAGTTGCTCAAAATTCGGTGGCTAATGGAAAAGTTACCCGAAATACCCCCTTCAAACATATCTACATTCCTTCGGCAGGACACGATGCAGGTACATCCATGGGTTCCGCGCTTTATCATTATAATGCTAATTTAAAGAAGCCACGATTAACTCCTATTTACAATGCTTTTACAGGAAGTTGCTTTACCATGGAAGAAATTATCCGCCTTCTTGATGAAAAAAAAGTAACATACGAAATAGCATCGACCCATGAAGAGCTATATAATAAGGTAACAGATCAGTTAATAAATTCAGGTGTTGTTGGCTGGTTTCAGGGCAGAGCGGAGTTTGGGCCCCGGGCTTTAGGTGGCCGTTCTATTCTGGCTGATCCAAGCCGGAAAGACGCAAAAGATCTGATTAACAATAAAATTAAACGACGCGAAAGCTTTCGCCCCTTTGCGCCTTCCATACTTGAGGAATATGTGAATGAATATTTTGAGATAACGGATAAAGTACCATTTATGGAAAAGGTATTTCCGATCAGGCAGGAAAAAAGAACCATGATACCTGCTGTAACACACGTTGATGGGACCGGAAGACTTCAAACCGTAAGCAAGGATTATACGCCCAAGTATTACGGACTCATTGACACTTTCCGCAAAAAAACCGGCATTCCTTTATTATTAAACACCTCATTTAACGAAAATGAACCCATTGTAAACACTCCAAATGAAGCACTGGATTGTTTCCTGCGAACACAAATGGATATGCTGGTGATGGAGAATGTGATAGTTAAACGATCATAAAGTTTGTCAGCTTGAAAATTATTGTTATAAATACCCATCCCATACAATATTTTGCACCCTTATATAGAAAAATGGCTGAAGAAGGTCTGGATGTTGAAGTGTGGTATTGCTCAGATGAAAGCATAAAAGGAAAATTAGATAAAGGATTTAGCACAAATGTCAAATGGGATATTCCATTACTTGATGGTTATCCTTATCGATTTTATAAAAACCAATCCTGGAGACCATCAATTTATAATGGTTTTTGGGGATTGATAAATATTGGTATTTTAAAATGTTTGTTTAAAGCCAAAAAGAGTGTAGTACTTGTTCATGGATGGGCAAATTTTACTTCAGCAGCAAGCATCATAATTGCTAAAATTTCAGGACACACTGTTTGTCTACGTGGTGAGAGCCCTTTAAATCAAGAATTAATCAAACCAGTTTGGAATCGTTTCATTAAAAAAATATGGTTACAACTTTTCCTTTTTCTGTTCATCGACAAATTTCTTTATATTGGAAAACAAAATAAAGCTTTCTATAAATATTATGGTGTAAAAGAAAAAAAACTTGTTTTTACGCCTTATGCTGTGGATAATGAACGATTTCAAAATGCTGCTAAAGAGTTACTTCCGCGGAAAATGGAATTACGTAGGAAATTAGGATTGCCAGAAAATGGAAAAATAATTTTGTATTCCGGAAAATATATTCCCAAAAAAAGACCTATTGATTTGCTCGAAGCCTATAAACTTCTTACACAACAGCATAATCAATTATTAAACCTGGAGTCTGAAGGCCATAATTCCAGTCCATCAACTGAACTCTTAAATTACGTGTTGTTAATGGTAGGTGATGGAGGATTACGCTCTGAAATGGAAGCATATATTAGTAAACACAACCTGAGAAACGTATTCTTAACGGGATTCATTAATCAAAGCGATATTGCAAAGTATTATGCCGTTTCTGATGTTTTTGTTATGTGTAGTGGGCTTGGTGAAACATGGGGATTATCTGTAAACGAAGCTACGAATTTTAATTTACCGTTAGTTGTTTCTGATATAACTGGCTGCGCAAATGACTTAGTTAAAGCAGGAGAAAACGGATACATCAGTATTACTGGGAATCCTGAAAATTTGAAAACTTACATAGTCGAAAGTTTAAAACTTTGTAAAATAAATTCTGTAAATTTAATTCAACAATATTCCTATTCTAACATTATCGATAACTTTAAAAAAGAAATTATTGCATGAGTGATATTGTTATTACAGTAGAAAATCTTGGAAAATCTTATATTATCGGCCATGAAAAAAAGGAAAAATATACTGCATTACGAGATGTAATTGTCAATAAATCAAAGCGGATTATTAAAAAAACAAAACAACTATTTAAGGAAGGACAATTAATTTCAGGTAATGAGTTAGAAGAATTTTGGGCTATAAAAGATTTGAATTTTGAAATAAAGCAAGGAGATCGGGTTGGCATAATTGGAAGAAATGGTGCAGGGAAAAGTACTCTTTTAAAAGTTTTAAGCAGAATTACAGAACCTACATCTGGAAAAGTCCGGCTTAAAGGTCGAGTAGCAAGTTTATTAGAAGTAGGGACAGGTTTCCATCCTGAATTAACCGGAAGAGAAAACATATTTTTGAATGGTGCAATTCTGGGAATGAGCAGAAATGAAGTAAAAAGGAAGTTTGATGAAATAGTTGATTTTGCAGAAATTGAGCAATTCTTAGATACCCCAGTCAAAAGATATTCAAGTGGAATGTATGTTAGGCTTGCATTTGCAGTTGCAGCTCATCTAGAGCCTGAAATATTATTGGTAGACGAAGTTCTGGCTGTTGGGGACGCAAATTTCCAAAAAAAATGTCTCAGCAAAATGGAAGAGGTAAGTTCTGGTGATGGGAGAACTGTTCTGTTTGTAAGTCATAATATGACAAGTATTCAGGCATTATGCAATAGTGCAATTTTTTTTAGAAAAGGACAAACTGCAGGCATCACTTCAGTCAAAAATGCAGTTAATGAGTATTTGGGAGGAAACTGGAAAATTACTGGAAAATTCATACAAGAAATTGATAATTTCAAAAATAAATCAGCTTACATTATTGAGGCTCAGCTTAAAAATAAAGAAAATAATCTTTCTGAATCCTTTAAAACCTATGATGATATTAAATTGGAAATAAAATGGGAAAACAAAGATGGAGTTAAGGTAAACCCAAATTTTATGCTGGTGAATCGTCAAGGTGATAAAGTAATGCTTGCAATTGATACACCAATAGATTGGTTTGGAGACAAAAAAACTGAAAAGACTATATACCTAAGTTCAGTTATAATTCCAGGGAACCTTTTAAATTCAGGTGATTATACAGTTCATTTAGCACTTGATAGTGGTAGTCCCCGAATATGTTATGACTATGTGCCAGATGCCCTAGCTTTTTCTGTTTGGGATCCAATGGATGAAAACTGTATAGCACGAGGTAATTATAGTCATGTAAGGGAGGATGTAATCTTATGGCCTGCCTTGAAATGGACCAATACAAAATAATTATATGGACTTTTTTGTTACACATATTTCATCCAAAGCTAAGGAAAAAGTTTTTGATGTATTAACTAGTACCTTTTTAAGTGAAGGTAAGCTGGTAGAAGAGTTTGAACAGGAACTTTGTAAAAAAATGGGAATTATTCAGCCAGTAGCTTTAAATAGCGGAACCTCTGCTCTTCACTTAGCTCTAATTTTAGCCGGAGTTGAACCTGATGATGAAGTAATTATACCTTCACAAACTTTTATTGCCACGGGATTAGCCGTTTTAATGTGCAGGGCTAAACCTGTTTTTGCTGATATACAACTTGAAACAGGTAACATGTCACCTGAATCATTTCAAAAAAAAATAACGGAAAAGACTAAAGCAGTTATACCTGTTCATTGGGGAGGCTATCCTTGCGACTTGGAAGAAATTACAGAAATTGCGAAAAAACATAACATTAAAGTTATTGAAGACGCTGCACATGCATTTGGTGCAATGTATAAAAACAAATCTATTGGAAGTATTTCCGACTTTACATGTTTTTCTTTTCAAGCAATCAAGAACTTAACGACTGGCGACGGAGGTGCATTATGCTGTATTGATCAGGAAAGCTATGAACTAGCAAAAATAAAACGCTGGTTTGGAATTGATAGAAAAAATAGTAAACCATCATTACTTGGAGAACGAGAATATGATGTTACTGAGTTAGGGTACAAATATCACTTAAATAATTATGCTGCTGCTCTTGGTTTAGCAAATCTTGAAGATATTGAAAAAATTCTTCAAAGAAGGAGAGAAATCGCAAATATTTATTATACAGAACTCAAACAGGTCCCAGGTATTAAATTGTTAAATTATCAAAGTGACAGAATAAGCTCTTATTGGTTATTTACTTTCCTCGTTGAAAACAGAGAAAAATTTATTATAAAACTTAAGGAGAATGGAATCCCTTCTTCAGTAGTCCATCTGAGAATTGATAAAAATACTATATTTAAAAATAGTTATTGTGAATTACAAAATCAAAATTTATTTAATGAATTACAAATATCAATTCCAATACATCAGCAATTAACTGAAAATGATATTGAAATAATTGTAAAAACAATAAAAAGTGGATGGTAAAATATAGGTCAGCCCAATTTGAAGATATTCCGCAATTATGTGAATTAATGAATCGTCAGTATAAAATTAAAAAAAATCCAGCATATTTTATATGGCAATTTTTTGAGTCAGTATATCCCACCTCTCTCTTATGTGCAGAAGATAAGGGAAAAATTATTGGAATGCTAGGCTTACAAAAAAAACAACTTAATTCAGGCCAAAGTTGTGGTCAAATTATCGATATGCTTATTTCTCCGCTTTATAGAGGATTAGGAATTTTTGGAAAATTAATAGACAAATCTCTTGAGAGTATTCCTGATCTTGATTTAATCTGTGTCTTACCAAATAGCAATGGGAAAAATGCAATAATAAAACAGAAAGGTTGGCAAGTTATTCATAAAATTGATAATCTGAAATTGACTAAAGAGCCTTTAATAAATTCCAATGAAGATTATTCTGATAAAATTTTTTCTTTTATCTATAACGAAAAAATTAATAATTGGAGATTTCATAAACACCCCTATTATAATTATAAAAGAATAGAGCATTCGGATAGAGAATATTGTTATTTGAAAATATTTACGAATAAACAGGATGAAACAAAAAAAGGTGATATTGTGTTTGTTCAGGAAAACAAAATCTCTTATGAAATATTACAAAAACTGATTCTTAATGGATGTAAATATTTATTCCAAGAAAACATTGACTCGGTAAATTGCTGGGCAATACCTAATTCAATGCTTTACAATTCTTGTATTTCATTTGGTTTTACCCCTGAAAAACAAGAAAGGTATTTCTGTCTAAGATCTTTAAAATATAGAGACAAGGATATAACCTTAGCTAAAAATTGGCAAATTTATCAAGCAGACACTGAATTTTTTTAATTTAATAAAATATGAAAATTTTAGTATTAGGAGGCAGTGGGTTTGTGGGCACAAATGTCTGTCAATTGTTAAAAAACCAGAACTATGATATAAAATCCGCATCTTTAAGAGATGGTTTTGATTTCACCAATTTTTCATCAACAATTGAATGCTTTAAAAAATATGAACCTGACATTATTATAAATTTAGCTGCAAAAGTAGGAAGTCTAAATTTTGTGACACAGCAAGCTGCAGATGTGATTGATGTAAACATGCGTATGTTATTAAATATCTTCAAAGCTGTAGAAGAAACTTCTGATAAGTTGGTTCTAATTAATCCCGTGGCGAACTGTGGTTACCCAGGCACTATAAACGAATATAGTGAAGAAAAATTTTGGGATGGAAAAGTTCACCAATCCGTTATAGCATATGGAAATACCAGAAGAATGATTGAAATATTGGCAGAATGTTATAAAATGCAATATGGACTGAAAATAATTAATTTTTTTGTCCCTAATATGTACGGTCCCTTCGATTCTACAGATCCAAATAAAGCTCATGCATTAAATGCTTTAGTAAGCAAAATTGTAAAAGCAAATTTTGAAAAAAGAAGGGAATTTGAAGTGTGGGGTAGTGGTATTGCAGTAAGAGAATGGTTGTTTGCAAAGGATTTTGGTAAAATAATTGCTCAAACGATCGAAAACCTAGACTCTTTTGTATATAAAGAAACTGTTAATATTGCACAAAATTAT
>DATBXH010000046.1:0-8304 GCA_036514375.1 Bacteroidales bacterium
AGTTTAACGGTTCCGATTTGTCAGGACTTCTTCTAAAGACCAATAATGTTGAAAGCTGTGACTTCTCAGGTTCCGACATCGGCAATAGCCGCATTCAAGGTTCAAACTTACTCAACAATCTATTTAAGGACAGTTCTCTAAAAGGAACTGATTTTTCAGAAAGTAATATCGACAGATGTGATTTCTCCGGTGCCAATTTTAACGGAACTAAATTTTCAAAAAGTTATATGTACGGATGTGATTTCTCCGGTGCCGATTTTACCGGAGCAGTGATTAAATCGGGTGGCTTTACCGGAGTGAAATCAAAGGACTTAAAGAGAAATACGATTATTAATGCTGTGTGGAACCGTACCTCATTTATTGACGCTCAGATTGCCGATATAGTTTTCACCGGTACGTTGGAAGACTGCTACTTTGAAAACTGCAAATTTACCAGAGTGATATTCCGGGACGCAACACTTATTAATACGTTCTTCAAAAACAACAAAAATTTGAAACGAATCCGGTTTATTGACTGTAAGGCAGACCGAATGACTTACGAATTCCTGAAACAAGGAAATGCAGATTTAAGTGGCATCACTTTGTTAACATCACGAGGAGGAAACGAATAATGATACAAAATGAAATTGCCATTTCGGTACAAGGATTGAAAAAATCTTATAAAGGTGTAGCTGTGTTGAAAGGAGTAGATTTTGAAGTAAAAGCAGGGAGTATCTTTGCTCTGCTTGGCTCCAACGGTGCGGGCAAAACAACGATTGTCAAAATACTCACCACCTTGCTCAAATACGATAGCGGAACTGCTGTTGTAAACGGATTCGATGTTGTGTCAAAACCCGGCAATGTGAGGCAGTCAATCAGCCTGACCGGACAGTTTGCAGCCGTGGATGAGGTTCTGACTGGACGGGAAAATCTTATTATGATTGCAAGGCTACGGCATCTCAAAAATCCTCGTCAGGTCGCAGATGGCCTGTTGAACCGTTTCGGTTTGGCCGACGCCGCTGATCGCTGGGTTTCTTCCTATTCCGGCGGTATGCGACGTAGATTAGACATAGCCATGAGTCTTGTGGGAGAATCGCAGCTTATTTTTCTCGACGAGCCAACCACTGGACTTGACCCCGAGGCTCGAATTGAAGTATGGAAGTTTATTAAAGAACTTTCCGAAAACGGCACAACAGTATTCCTGACCACACAGTATCTAGAGGAAGCAGAACAGCTCGCCGATAGAATTGCCATTCTGCATGAGGGTAAGATTATTGTGAATGGCACACTTTCGGAACTGAAAAAGCTGTTCCCGCCAGCTAGAGTAGAGTATATTGAAAAACAGCCGACATTGGAGGAGATATTTCTTGCCATTGTTGGCAGAAAGGAGGAAAAGTAAATGGAAACAATAAAGAAACATTTTTTCGGAGATATGAGTGTAATGCTTGGACGTTCCATTCGCCATATCTTTCGCAGCATGGACACCATCATCACGGTTACCATTATGCCAATTGCATTTATGCTGTTGTTCGTATATGTGTTTGGTGGTGCCATCAAAACCGGCACCGATAACTATGTAAATTATCTGCTGCCCGGCATACTTTTGATAGCAATTGCAAGCGGTATTTCATATACGGCTTACCGCCTGTTTTTAGATATGCAACGGGGTATATTTGAAAGGTTCCACTCCATGCCCATTGCGCGATCCACCGTGCTTTGGGGGCACGTGCTGACCTCGCTGGTGTCCAATGCTATTTCTGTTGTCGTAATCATTCTCGTTGCGCTTATTATGGGCTTCCGCTCATCAGCAGGGATATTATCATGGCTTGCCGTAGCTGGTATACTCGCACTGTTTACGTTAACCTTGACCTGGATCGCAGTGATTGCTGGTCTGTCTGCAAAATCAGTGGACGGTGCAAGCGCCTTTGCTTATCCATTACTCTTCCTGCCGTTTATCAGCTCAGCGTTTGTGCCCACCGAGTCGATGCGACCGGGTGTTCGTGCATTTGCAGAAAATCAGCCTGTAACTTCGATCGTGGAGACTATCCGCGCACTACTTTCAAATCAGCCGGTGGGCAATGAAATATGGATTGCTCTTGCATGGTGCATCGGAATTATGCTTGTGGCTTATGTCTTTGCGATGCGTGCATATAGAAGGCGGGTGTAAAAGATTGTTTTTGTCGAAGTAGTACAAAATGTCAGCAAAATTTCAAAAGGATGAACTGTCAAAGAAGGGAAAAAGATGAGTTATCTTATGCTTGGTTTTTAGAGGATTGGCAGAACATAGCCAGAGGAAAGAGATTTTTAGCAAAAATCAGCCAAGACTTCGGAAAGGATCTTGACATCGGAAAGATGCTCCAAAAAACCGACAGGAAAGAAAAACCGCGAATTATATGAATTAATGCGAATTTAGGGAAGCATTTCGTGTAAATTAGTGTAATTTGTGGCAACGATTAAGGTTATTTAAAGGTTCTCGCCCGCAACAAGTGCAATACAACCAACAGGAGACTAATGTTATAAATCTAAGACGACAAACAGAATGGCTGCCACAAACACGCGGTAAATTGCTGCAGGGTAGACTTATCTATCGACGAATTTATGCTATATATAGTAGCTCCTTTTTTAAGTTCCGAATAACATTATCGTTTATCCAAAGCGATTTAAAAATTTAAACAGGCTCTTCATCATCAATCCTCAGGATAAATTGTTAATTAATACTGAAGAAACTAAATCATTAAATCGGGGACGAGTGTTATCTTTACATGGCGCTTAAACAGTAACTTTTCCGTATGACCAGAGACGAGGCAAATAAAAGGATTCAGCATGTAAGGAATGAAATTGACAAACATAACCATTTGTACTATGTTCTTTCCAGACCTGCTATAAGCGATTATGATTATGATATGCTGATGAAGGAGTTAGAGGCCCTTGAACAGCAGTTTCCCGAATTCTTCGATGAAAATAGTCCGTCGCAACGCGTCGGGAATGACATAAACCTTGAGTTCAGGCAGATTGAACACAGATATCCTATGCTTTCGCTTGGGAATACATACAGCGAAGAGGAACTGAGAGACTTTGACAACCGTGTAAAAAAAGCATTGGAAGTACCGTATCAGTATGTTTGCGAACTGAAGTACGACGGGGTTTCTATCAGTCTCACCTATGAGAAAGGCGTTTTAAAACACGCGGTAACCCGTGGCGACGGAACAAAAGGTGACGACGTAACTGCCAATGTAAAGACGATCAAAAGTATCCCATTGCGTCTGAAAGGAACCGGGTATCCTGATTTATTTGAGATTCGCGGCGAAATATTTTATCCGCATAAGGTGTTTGAACAGATTAACCAGGAACGTGTCCAAAATGGAGAGGAACCTTATGCAAATCCGCGCAATACGGCTTCCGGTACACTTAAGCTTCAGAATTCGTCGCTCGTTGCTAAACGGAAACTTGATTGTTATCTGTACTACTTAATGGGAGATAAGCTTCCAAGCGGGTCGCACTGTCAAAATCTGGAAATGGCCCGGCAGTGGGGCTTTAAAATACCTGAATATATAAAACTTGTCTCCGGTATTGATGAAGTCTTTGATTTTATAAAGTATTGGGATGTAGAACGTGAAAACTTGCCTTTTGACATTGATGGCATTGTGATCAAGGTGGATTCACTGGCTCAGCAGGCTGAGCTCGGATTTACAGCAAAGGTTCCCCGTTGGGCGATTGCCTATAAATTTCAGGCTGAAAGGGCCGAGACTAAGTTATTGTCGATTGACTATCAGGTGGGACGAACAGGCGCCATTACTCCGGTAGCAAACCTAGATCCCGTGCTTCTTGCAGGAACTACCGTAAAAAGGGCTTCGTTGCATAATGCAGACCAGATTGCGCTGCTTGATGTACGTGTTCATGATTGGGTTTATGTGGAAAAGGCAGGTGAAATCATTCCTCAGATTGTGGGTGTAAATACAGCAAGGAGGCCGTCGCAAAGCGAACCGGTTCAATTTATTAAGGATTGCCCGGAATGTGGGACAGCACTCTTGCGGAACGAAGGTGAAGCAGCATGGTATTGCCCGAACGAAAATGGGTGCCCACCACAAATTACGGGCAAAATAGAGCATTTTATCAGTCGGGCATGTATGAACATTAATGCAGGTGAAGCCACAGCCGATCTGCTTTTTAGAAAAGGTTTAGTTCACAAGGCTAGTGATCTTTATAAACTCACCAAGTCCCAGTTACTTACTCTGGAACGGTTTGCCGATAAATCAGCTGAAAACTTAATTAAAAGCATAGAAGAATCAAAGAAAGTTCCTTTCTCCCGGGTGCTTTATGCTTTAGGAATCCGGTTTGTGGGCGAAACGGTAGCCAAAAAACTGGCCATGTATTTCAAAAACATGGATGCGCTCATTGATGCTTCGCAGGACGACCTCACGGCTGTGGAAGAAATTGGCGAACGAATCGCTAAAAGTGTTATTGAATATTTCGATGATCCAAAGAGCCTGGAAATCGTTTCGGATTTACGTGAGGCAGGAGTCCAGTTGAGTCTTGGAGAAGAAACAACCCAATCGTTGTCGGACAAACTTAAAGGTAAATCAGTTGTGGTTAGCGGTAGCTTTGATACGCCTCAGCGTAGAAAAGAACTTGAGCAGCTCGTTGAATTTCATGGCGGCAAAAAGGTTGACAGTGTTTCCGTTTCCACATCATTTATCGTCGCCGGTGAGAATATGGGTCCCAGTAAGCTTGAAAAAGCACGAAAACTCAATATTCCAATCATTTCCGAAAATGATTTTTTAAAAATGGTTGAATAATTATGAAGATTTTATGAACTTTACCACTGTTTTCAAAACCACTAATAGTAAATTTTGTGCAAAATCTTAAACTCAACGCCGGCATTCGTAGCTTAAATAAAAAACTACGTAATTTCAAACGTATTCGTGAAAGTCATAATCTTGAAACCGCCAAAACGGCCGGAATATTATTTACTCCTACCGACCAGACGAGTTTTGAACAAATTAAGCAGTTTCTTACCTATTTGGGTAATTATAAGCTTCAGATTTATGTGCTTGGCTATATTGATGCCAAAACGATTCCTGAAAGTTTCCTTTTCTGGAAAGGTATTAATCTTTTCTCACGAAAGGAACTAGGATGGTCCCTGGTGCCTAAAACTGCTGTGGTTACTGATTTTATTGATAAGCCTTTTGATATATTGCTCGATCTGAGCCTTGATGATTTTTTCCCTGTCGAATACATAGCACGGCTTTCAAAGTCGAAGTTTAAAGTAGGGCGTTTCACAGAGAATCACAGGGCCTACGATCTAATGTTTGATATCGCAAAAAACAAGGATCTTAATTCGTATCTCGATTATATTAAGGAATATCTGAATCTGATTAATAAGGAAAACTAAATATCAGATTTTTCAATTTGGTCTAAAATCCTCTTTGTCTTTTTACTTCAAAGACCAGTACCGCTGCAGAGGTTGAAACATTCAGCGAATCAACCTTTCCGGCCATTGGTATCTTAATTTGGTAGTCTGCACCATTTAACCAGCTTTCGGTGAGCCCGTCGGCCTCTGTACCCATTACGATAGCGGTTGGTCCGCTGAAATCAGTTTCATGATAGAAGCTGGTGGCTGAGAGAGCAGCCGCATAAGTCTTTATCCCTTTTTTTCTCAGGAACTGAATAGCTTCGTTACTGGTACAGGTGACCACCTGCTTTGAGAAAATGCATCCCAGACTCGATCGTACAACATTGGGGTTAAAGATATCTGTTTGCGGATCGCACACCATAACAGCATCAATAGCTGCAGCATCTGCTGTACGAAGTATAGCGCCGAGATTTCCTGGTTTCTCAACTGATTCGAGCACCAGAATGAGCGGGTTAGCCGATAACTCCAATTCATCCGGTTTCATATATTTAGGAGTCACCAGTGCTATTAAACCGTCCGAATTTTCTCGATATGCAATTTTTTCAAAAACTGTTTTGCTTACATCAATCGTTTGGCAAGTGGTTGGCAATTGTCGTAAAAGTTTGGCTGTATCAGGATGTAGATTTGTCTCTTTGCTGAAGTACAACTCTTTAATTTCAAAACCTGATTGAAACGCCATGAATGTCTCTCGAAATCCTTCCACCACCATGAGATTCTGTTCCCTGCGTTCTCTAGCCTTGGAAAGATGCACGATATTCTTTATCCTGGGGTTTTGTAAACTGGTAATTTTGTCAACCATAACACGTTATTGAGAACTGAACAAGATACTTTCCTGCAAAGCTAAGTTTTTTGTTTTCAATTTATACAAGAGTCTATGAAAGAAATTGCTTAAAACTTGGCCCTCTAAACACAATTTGGAATTCTAAACGTATAAACCGCATCGACTAACATTTTTCAGCAGGCTGAATCATTTTTTTTATACTTTTAGACTTTTATTTTAGTAACCTTCAAAATATTAAATAGCATAACAATGAGACAAAAGATTGTTGCAGGAAACTGGAAAATGAACACAACCCTGCAGGATGGTATTAAACTCGCCCAGGAAGTTGAATCGCTTGCATCCGGCGTTAATAATGGTGTTAAAATAGTTTTATGTACGCCATTTATTCACCTTACAGAAGTAAAAAAAGTACTTAAGAAAGCATCACTTGGTGCTCAGAACTGTGCATCGGAAGTATCCGGAGCATATACCGGTGAGGTTTCTGCAGCCATGGTAAAATCAACTGGTGCCACGTATGTTATTCTTGGTCACTCGGAACGCCGTGCTTATTATCATGAAGATGATGCATTACTTTACAAGAAAGTTCAGCTGGCCTTGGCAAACGGTTTAATCCCAATTTTCTGCGTTGGAGAATTGCTGAGCGAGCGCGAAGCCAATAAACACTTTGATGTTGTAAAATCGCAACTTGAAAAAGGATTATTCAGCTTATCAGCCGACGATTTCAAGAAAATAGTGATTGCTTACGAACCGGTTTGGGCTATTGGAACAGGAAAAACTGCCACATCTGCACAGGCACAGGAAATTCACAAATTTATTCGTGATACCGTTGCTGCAAAATATGGAAAGGTTATTGCTGATGATACTTCTATTCTATACGGTGGTAGTTGCAAACCTTCGAATGCAAAGGAATTGTTTGCCAATCCGGATGTTGATGGTGGTTTGATTGGAGGTGCTGCACTTGTTGCTTCAGATTTTCTGGGTATTGTAACTGCTTTCTAATAACACTTATTTCTTGCCTCTCTATAAAAAAGAGAGTTAAATACGAAAAACTAACGGGGTATTGCTCTGTTAGTTTTTTGTTTTATTTCTTTTTCCTAAACAGGCTCTCAATTTGAACTTTAATCAGACTTTGAACTATGGACTACATCCTGCTTACCTGCAAAATACAATCGGAAAATATAGAGTTTACCAGTGAGATTCTTGCGCAGGAGCTTTCAGACTTAGGTTTTGAAAGTTTTGAGAATTCAAAGGATAGTCTGTTGGCATACATTCCAATCAATAATTTCTCTGAAACCCTTTTTGAATCGTTGACAAGCAATATTTTCAATTTGGGTACCGTAAAATATTCTCATTCAATCATAAAAGATCAAAACTGGAACGAAGAATGGGAAAAGAATTTTCAACCTGTGTTGATAGCCAACAAATGTTATATCAGGGCACCATTTCATGAGAAAAATAGCGATGTTCTTTATGAAATTGTAATGGAACCAAAGATGGCTTTTGGTACCGGACACCATGAAACAACAAGTTTGATGATAGAACAGATGCTTGTCCTGGATTTTAAAGGGAAACAGGTTCTTGACATGGGATGCGGTACCGGTGTTCTTTCTATCATGGCCTCCATGCTAAAAGCCGCACAAATATTAGCAATAGACATTGATGAATGGGCTTTTCAAAGTACAGTTGAAAATTGCAAAGTTAATCATGTTGATAATGTTACTGTTGATAAAGGTGACATTGATCTTATTTTGGGAAAGAAATTTGATATTATTTTGGCCAACATTAACCGCAATATTCTTCTAAATCAAATACCATCTTGTTCCGCGGTACTTGCATCAAATGGGTTACTGCTAATGAGTGGTATTTATCGGTCTGATTTCGAAATTATTAAAGATACTGCTTTGTCAAATGGATTTAAATACATCTGTTTGTCAGAAAAAAATAACTGGATAGCTATTTTGTTTACGAGAATCTAACGCATTTTTCGCTAACTTCGTTAATGTAATCCATCTTATACCGGTTGAATATGATAGCCCGATTAGGTACTCTTTTTATATTTTTTCTTTTTTTTATTCCCTTATCAGCTCAAAAGTTTACAGGTTTTTCAAAAAATACCAACCTGTATCCGAAT
>DATBXH010000047.1:0-6986 GCA_036514375.1 Bacteroidales bacterium
AGCAGAATCCCTTTCACTCAATCTTACCGCAATTGTCCCATAATCTCCGGTATACTTAAAAGCGTTAGAAAGAAGGTTAAATAATATTTTATCCAGTTTATCCGCATCAAAATAGGTGTATAACTCAGGACTATCAGATTGAAATATAAAATACATATTTCGCTTCTCAGCATAATTTTGAAATATATTGAACGTTTTACGGACAAACTCAACAATATCCCCCTGATCCCATTCCATCTTCAAGTAACCCTCCTCGATCTTTCTCAGATCGAGCAATTGATCGATCAGCCTAGTTAAACGCTGAACATTTCTTAACATCATCTGATAATAGGATTGAGCTTTGGCTGGCTCCGGGTTTTCTTTTATTAATGAATCCAAAGGGGCAGATAGTAAAGTCAGGGGAGTACGGAATTCATGACTTATGTTGGTAAAAAACTGCAACCTCATGAGGTCAATCTCGTGCACTCTTTTAGCATTCAACCGCTCCAATGCTAAGGCATTTTTACGTTTTTCCCAAGCTAGAAAAAAGTTATATGTTTGAAACAAAGCAAACACAATCAGAAGCCAATAAATAATGTAGGCCCAAAAGGTTTTCCAAAAAGGTGGTCGAACGACAATCTCCAGGGAAATGAGAGAAGTGTTATAGTAATCGCTTGGACTGAATGCCTTAACCTTAAAAAGGTATTTCCCGGGGGTCAGATTCGTGTATGTTGCCCGGTGTTCAACCCCTAAATTATTCCAGGAAGTTTCCAGCCCTTCCATCATACAGGAATATCGTATTTCCTTCTCCTGATTATAGTTTAACGCAGCAAATGAGATCGTGATAAAGTTTTGATTATACTTGAGTTCAACGGTTTTTTCAAAGCTAATATGATGTTTCAGCGGTGATTTATTATTGCCTACGGTAGCAGATTTGTTAAATAATCTGAAATCGGTAAAAACCAGGTTGGGCTTGAATGATAAAGGAATTATCTTATCGGGCACAAAAAAGGTTAGTCCACTGTTTACACCAAAGTAAAGGTCATTCCCGACTTTACAGTTTGAACTGAAGAGAAAGTCATTTGAAATCAGTCCGTCTTCTGTTGTATAGTTTTTAAATGAATGGGTGGATGGATCGAAACAACATAAACCATTATTGGAGCCTAACCATAATTTTCCGTCTGCATCTTCCGAAATTGAATTGACAATATTGTCATAAAAGCCGTTATCCGAATTATACTCTTCAAAAATTCCTGTTTTCGTATTGAAAAGAGAAATTCCGCCATCTTGTGTTGAAAACCAAAATTTTCCTTTTTTACTTTCATAAGTACTCAATATCTTCTTTTCAGAAAGCAAATCTCCATCTTTATTTTGAAAAGAATGTGAAAATCTATATCCCTGAGGTGTTTTTATGATTTTATTAAGTCCTCCCTGAGTCGCAACCCAAATATTCCCTGTTTCATCTTCCAGCAGGCTCATAATGGTGTTATTACTGATTGACATGCTGTCCGACGGATTATTTATAAAATTTTTAATCTCAGCTTTTGACTGATCCTTTTTTTCAACATTCAACGAATCGATCAAACTAAGGCCATACCATGTGCCAATCCAGACATTCTTGTGCCTGTCTTCTAAAAAACACATTACAAAATCATTGAGCATTGTTTTGGCAGGAAATGATTTTGGATAAATCCTGTAATTGATAGTAGTCCCCCTTAAGTACCCGTAATTTTTGTCAGGATGAAATCGAATCACACCTTCTCCTTCCGTACCTAGCCATAAATCTCCCCGATGATCACACATGATTGCCTGAATGGTCTTTCCAACTTTGGGCCCCTGATTAACCAAAGTTACATCTGCAAATTTATTTGATGCCAAATTGAACTGTTTTAAACCGCCACCTATGGTTCCTGACCAGATAAACCCTTTTTTTGAATCAAGTAAAGATCGGACTCCTATTGGATGCTGTGAGTTTTTTTCCATTTCATAACAGAGAGCGGATTTAAAATAATTCTGCTTAAGACTAATCATATTAATACCTTCTTCACTACATATCCATATTACGCCGTCCGTTGATTCACTGATTTGATAAATCACATTTGAATTTAATTCAGAATATTGCTGGTTTTTATTCGAGATTAATGATACGGTTGTATTCTCCAGGTTAGAGTCAAGTATAACCAATCCTTCGTTAGAAACACTTACCCATATTTTTGAACTTCTATCCTGATAAACATACCTTACGAATGACCTTTCAGAAACACCATTTACTTGGATTGTTTTTAATCGAAACGTTTGTGCATCTAATATTTTCAAACCTGTACCGAAACAACCTATGAGAATATCCTTTTTATTAATAAAAGTAAAAGACGAAATAGCATCAAAATATAAAGGAATGGTCCGAACTTCTTTTGTCAGTGGGCTATAGCTACCTATGCTACTCATTGTCGCAAACCATATGGTTCCATCTGTTGATTCTTTAATACTACGGAAGTCATTACCTACCAGATTAATTTTATTTGGATCAAAAGCGTTAAGTTCCTTGAATTTATTTATTTGTCCTCCCAGGTAGTTAATTCTCAACAGACCAGTAGATGTACCAACCCAAATGGTACCGGATTTTTCACGACAAAGACAGTTAACATTTAAACTGGAGAAATCTATAGACGAATTGCTGAGTACTCGGCTGGATCTTTCAGTTATTGTATTATACATCAGAAGCCCCTTATTAAAAGTCCCGATAAGAAGTAAACCCGGTTCCACTTCAATGATGGTTCTTATATCCGCCTCTGGGAAACCATTTGCCTTATTCTTCTTCGAGCTATAGAAAGTAAATGAATTTTGATCGAATTTATACAAACCGTTAACCATTCCAAACCACAAAAAACCTTTGGAATCCTGAAACATGCAATTGACTCTGTTTTTGGCCAATCCGTACTTCTCGTTTAAATTTTGAATAACAATTTTATTGCCTGTTACTTGATTTAAAAGCACAAATGAAAATACACATAATAAAATAAGATACTTTTTCATGTGGCTGTTCAATTGGTAGTTATGTAGTATTAGCTCAAAAAAGAATACAATATAATAAAGCACCAATATAAGCGTAAAAAATACACTTTACAAATACATTACCTAAATTTTAAGCGAAATTAGTTGAAAGTATAATCTATATTAGAT
Source organism: Bacteroidales bacterium (assembly GCA_036514375.1). GTDB lineage: Bacteria > Bacteroidota > Bacteroidia > Bacteroidales > JAAUTT01 > JAAUTT01. The sequence continues at coordinate 3,160 of DATBXH010000047.1, forward strand.
ATAAAAGCATGGACAATTTACAAGGTTAGTTACATAGCTGGCTGGAGTTAGCACTTTGAACATACACCCTATTTCCGAATACAAGGACATGTCATCAAAGGGAATAGTTAACGTTTCCTATAATACTTTTACCTAAAAATCCTCTTGTTTACGGGCACAAATTTTAAAAATTATAATTGCAAATGGTTATCAAAAAATATCTTAATAAAGCAAACTGGCTCATTTTAACATTTGTGTAAAATGGGCCAGCAGAATGTATGCCTCTAAAATTTAGGACACACTATTTAAATAATTTATCTGATCCTAATTTAATGTGTATAGTAATAATCCAACGTAATATAGTTATAGATGAGCCAATTATTATCATCTATTTTAGCAATAACCTGTAGATGGTTGGTATCAAGTGTTTTGATTGTCATTTTTGCATACCAGTTGGCAACTTTATCACCTTCTGCTCTATCACGTATAAGTTGAGCACCATTCGTTTTCAACTCTTTTGTAGCTGTATTATCAGATATAATATTGTATTTAGAATATTTTCACAGAAAAAGAGGCCATCTTACGAGTAATTCCGATAGTTCTTAATCATGAAAAAGAACGCCATTATTTCATTGATTAAATACTTTCATCTTTTGTCTGGTTTTTTTACTTTTAGGATAGCCTCTTACTCGCACTAAATCGAATTATTAAACGAGTTATTTTTTAACAATTTGATATGACTCGGTCTTTTTTGTTCCATAAATCCTGACGATGTACATACCTGATTGAAGGGAAGAGCCGGTAACCAATGGGTTTGTAATTGCTAATTTCTCAATCGCTTCAACTTGTTTGCCCGCTAAATCGAATATTACTACCCTATTTATCTCATCAGGCTTGTTAATTGTGATGTTAATTTCAGACAAAAAAGGATTCGGATACAAAAGAATTTTATCACTCTCGTCGGGGCTATTAATTTCTCCCTCACTTGCGCTGGCACTTTTTAAAGTTGCTATTGACCACTGCTGGGCATCACTGCCACTATTGCTCCACTGGCCTAAATCGGAACCATTGGATGACCAGTACATTCCATCAAGATATAAACCGGTGGCTGCATTCTTGATTTTTTTATAGTTCCCGTTTGTTTCTAATATCCATTGCTGGTTAATGCCGCTACTGCTCCATTGGCCTGCAAGGGAACCATTAGAATTTCTGCCCATGCCATCGAGGTACAAGCCCGTAGCAATGTTCTTAAACTTTACATTGCTCCCGGAAGCCTCCATTGCCCATTGTTGGTTAGAACTGCCGGTGTAGCTCCATTGCCCTGCGTTAGAACCGTTTGAGGTTCTTCCCATGCCATCAATATAAAGCCCCGTAGCCTTATTTTGTATTGTCATGTTACTAGAACCTCCGCTACCGTTACTGCCCCAGCTTGCCGAGAACGAGTTAACAGTGAACTGTTGCCACCCGCTGGTGTAGGTTACTTCAACCCCAAAAGATACCTGATGCAGGGTGTTGTTGTGCAAAAGTCCTTGGCCTTGACACCAAATAAAATACGCCATGATATCGTCCGAACCGCTCGTCCGCTGGGTGGAAGGCGTGAAGATATAAACGTCATTGGCTCCATTATTTGCATGCCAGACAGATGAGATCATTCTGCCGGCGATGTTAACATTGTTAGCAATTTTAGTACCCCACGTAGCCCCATCGTTGTTCCATGCCTCTTGAATCATAAGTTCGTCTTGCATGTTGGCAGTCCATACATCGTAGAAGAATGACCAATAGTAGTTATTGGGTGCACTGAAATTGAAATTTGAATTACAGTAGTAGCTACTGCTAATTGGTATATCCACATCCGATTGCGTGTGGGCGTAATTCTTTGTGCCACCACCTGAATAGTTTACGTAACAAGCAAAGTTGCCAGCACTGTTGGCGTAAAGTGTTTGAGACTGGTCGTTTTGAGATCCGTACCCATCTTCATAAACAGTCCAGTTACCATACGTAACATTTGCCCACGGGCCTGTGCCGGTATAATTCCATGCGTACATATTACTCGAAAAAACGGACATTAAAAGTCCCATCGAAATCAATAGGAAAATTTTTCTCATAATTAATTAATTTAGTTGTCAATGCTTATTTATTAAAAATCAACTTAGATAGCCAGACCTATCAAGTTATAAGATTTATCTCATTTATTAATTGTCGTTTCAAAAAATGCAAAACCACACCAAAAAACTTACGAACCGAATTGGGTCAGGATGCCCAGATTAAGTAAATTAATTATTATCGAACTTGTATTCCTCCTTATAACGTTTTCCCAAAATGGCATTCCTCATGCTCTAATTGGTTATGAAGAAATTACATACCTTCAAGACCGTTCAAAACATTCGGGTAGCATTAATTTTTCCTTTTGCTATTTTCTGTAAAAAAATAAGAGTATGAGTAACAATAATGACTAAAAAAACTACATATAGACTTATTTTAGTACTTTATGATTAATAGAACAATTTATTTAAAGTTACACTTGTTAGTGTTTTATTATCTTGAAAATAATCTCAGAAATCTTTGAGATATTATCATTTTTAATTATGACTAGTTTTATGTTAGCAAATGATTATTCCTTGATACAGTAAATAATAGCTAATAGCTAATTAGTCTAATGACAAGATTTGCCCCTAATCAAAGAAGTCTTTTATTTTTACCCTTTAATTTGACCTTACTTTTTCATTTTTTCAGGTTTCGGAGTATTACAACTTCAGTATTTGTCCTGATGACTGACGTCCGTGCCTTGAGCAAATCGCGTATTTTATTGATTTGTTTATTATTGAAAGGTAAAATTATATCATTGGCTTGCAAAAACCTGGATGCTCCAGATCCGGCAGCTACCTCAATAACCAGTACGCCCTGAGTATCGTCCATTCCAGTTGCTGAACGTTCACCAAGGTGTAGTAAGGTTTTTTATCTTAGCTCCAATAAAATTTATTATTTCATCATCGCTCAATTTGTCAAAGGCAGTAAGTGTGGGAATCGGCACTTTTTGACCAATACTTTCAATTTCGGTCAGACAACCCCAAAACTGTCCACTGCAAAGTTTTGGAAACCCGCTGAAAAAGCAACTCTCTGTCAAACGAAAGTCACCCTGCTGAGAATTGATAAAATTCAGCCTTCCACACCAATAGATTTATAACCTGTTGAAATAATATTATGTATAAATAAGTCATTGCTGTTTTTAAACCACACGTGTGGATGAAATATGTTATTAATCATAATGTTGTTTTCAACAACGGGATTTACCCCTTCGCAAAGTTTGATGCCTCGGTTCATGCACAAGTTATTACGGATTATAATTATTTGAACCATCATCTATGTCAATATCTCAGCCATGATCGCATCGCATATGGTTGTTTAAGTCTTCCGGTACCTGCAACTTCGGGCCTCCTTCAAATGAATATTCTACAAAATCTGTCTTTTTTGGGGCTTTTTCCCACCCAAACTTGTTTCCAGTCACACGCCGATAGGGTCAATGATCACATGCCATTCACCATCCAGACTCGTTAAATGCCTGCGTTGCGGGTTAATCATTGCTGACTGCCCGCAAGCAGCATCAACTAAAAAAACTATGAAAAAAATAGTAACTATCAATTTCTAAAGAACTAATGTCTTATATTTATTCACTTTATGCTCTTCTAGCTGATTTTATTTATTGTTTGATAATCTTCAATTATTTAGTAATCACATCCACTTCAGCGTATCCTGCAACATCATCGCCAGAGGTGTTTTTCAAAGCCTCCAACTTGATATAACGGGCATTCACTGGTGAGAAATTCTTGGTTTGCCATACCGGGTTATTT
>DATBXH010000048.1:0-5297 GCA_036514375.1 Bacteroidales bacterium
ATAGCAGGTGAGTGTAAGTTCAATTAGTTCTTTTAATTTCCCGGCTTGGGAAGCCATTTCAAAGGTCTGTGCCTTGGTTTTCCACATAAGGGGTGTATATATAGTTACCGGTCTGTCGAGCCCAAGAGAGAGTTCTAAAGCCTTTGCCTTGATATAATGATCCCGGCAGTCCGGATAACCGGAAAAATCAGTTTCGCATACCCCGGTCACCAGATTTATCCTTTTCTCATTATTCCGAAAAGCATGATTTGAGATGATCGTAAGGAAAATACCGTTACGATTTGGTACAAAACTAGCAGGAAGGGTGTTAGCCAGGCGATGAGTTTGATTGTGATCTCCTTCGTTAAGCAATGTACTTTCGGTTAGCGATTTTATAAAACTACCTATATCGTAAACTGTATGGCGAACAGCAAAATGGTTGGCTACCTGAGCAGCATAGTGAAGCTCAAGCTTATGACGCTGTCCGTAATTTACACTGACAGCCTCTACAACTTCGAAATTTTGTAAAGCCCACACCAGACAAACAAATGAATCCTGGCCTCCGGAAAGCAGCACATATGCGGTTTCTTTGGTTTTCATCAGTAGAAATATGAGTATAGAAGAAAAGTTTGGTTATTCTTTAACCTCTACTCTAATGCTTAATTCTTTTAATTGTTCATCAGAGATAATTGAGGGACAATCGCTCATTACATCACGACCGGCATTATTCTTCGGAAATGCAATGGTATCACGTATCGAGTCAAGACCGGCAAACATTGCCGTAAGCCTGTCGAAACCAAATGCTATACCACCATGTGGAGGAGCTCCATATGTAAAGGCATTCATCAGGAATCCGAACTGATATTCAGCCTGTTCTTTCGTAAAACCAAGTACTTTAAACATTTTCTGTTGTAACTTTTGATCGTGAATTCGGATGGATCCACCCCCAAGTTCAACTCCATTAATTACCATGTCATAGGCATTGGCCCGTACCCGACCCGGATCTGATTCAAAAAATTCAATATCTTCAGGCTTAGGAGAGGTGAAAGGATGGTGCATAGCATAAAAACGTTGAGTTTCGTCATCGTACTCAAAAAGAGGAAAGTCGATTACCCAAAGAGGAACAAATTTACCTTTATCCCTTAGTTCAAGACGATTTCCCATTTCAAGACGAAGTTCGCTCAATTGCCCCAGTGTTTTTTTCTTGTCCCCGGGTAAGATCAGGATCAGATCACCTTGTTTGGCAGAGATAACATCGGCAACTGTTTTCAGTTCTTCCGGTGTATAAAACTTGTCGATAGAAGATTTAAGTGTACCGTCTGTATTATATTTTATATATATCAGTCCCTTGGCACCGATCTGCGGACGTTTCACCCATTCCGTCAGATCATCCAGTTGTTTACGTGTATATTCACTACATCCCTGGGCGCAAATTCCACCAATATAATTAGCCTGATCGAAAATACTAAACCCTTTGCCTTTTAGCTTATCCGTGAGATCATGAATCTTCATGTCAAACCTGAGATCCGGTTTATCATTACCATAGGAATTCATTGCCTCTTCAAAGGTCATCCTGGGAAACGATCCGCTAAATTCAACTCCTTTTATGGTTTTAAATAAATGGCGTACCATCCCTTCGAAGGTCTGCAACACATCCTCCTGCTCAACAAACGACATTTCACAGTCTATTTGTGTAAATTCTGGCTGGCGATCCGCACGAAGGTCCTCATCACGAAAACATTTTACAATTTGAAAATACTTGTCGAACCCCGCAACCATAAGAATTTGCTTAAATTGTTGTGGCGATTGTGGCAGGGCATAAAATTGACCAGTATTCAGCCGTGATGGTACCACAAAATCCCGTGCACCTTCAGGAGTCGATTTAATAAGTACCGGTGTTTCCACTTCAAGAAAACTCTGACCGTCTAAATATCTGCGTACTTCCTGTGCCAACCGATGGCGCAATTCCAGATTTGCACGAACAGTTTTCCTTCGTAAATCGAGGTAACGGAATTTCATTCGGAGGTCATCACCCCCATCCGTGTCATCTTCAATTGTAAAAGGGGGGAGCACAGCGGGGTTTAGTACCTTAATCCTTTCAACAATAATTTCTATTTCTCCTGTGGGTATGTTAAGATTCTTGTTATAACGTTCAGTCACTTTACCGGACACCTGGATAACAAATTCACGTCCCAGTTTTCGGGCCTCCTCGCATAGTGAGGCATTGGTTTCCATATTAAAAACCAATTGGGTAATGCCATAACGGTCGCGTAAATCGATAAACGTCATCCCGCCAAGATCACGTGAACGCTGCATCCATCCTGCAAGCGTTATGGATTGTCCGACATTTTTAATAGTAAGTTCTCCACAGGTGTGTGTACGGTACATATTGCTTTAATTGAAAAATTTACGATGGGAGATATAGAAATTGTTTACCTCATTAGTTGGTAAGTTCTTTACCTCATCATCAATCAGATTGCGAAAATACAAAGAAAAAACTAATTATACCCTGACAATTTTGAAGACAGGTAAAACAAAAAAGCCGGTTACTCAAGTAACCGGCTTTTTGAATTTGATCTCTTATGTTTAGAAATGGAACATTACATATAAACTACCTCCGTAGTTGGCAGGACGTTCGGTAAATAACGAAGTATTTGTCCGACCTGCAGGAGTATTAGCCTCTTCATACTGCTGAACAACAGTATTGTTTAACTTTTCATATTTGTCATAAGATTGACTTCTCCAGCTATATGAAAAAGACAAAGTTATTTCTCCACCGATACAAACTTTTGGGAGGAAATAATATTCAACACCGGCAATACCACCAAGATTAACAGTTTTCTCAGCGCCATATACATATTCCAGCGTACGAGAAGATTGGTTTCCCCAATAAGTAGTTGGAGAACTGTTAGCCACAGTAATTGGGTTTCCATAAGTATAATACTCGTGAGTTTTATCATACCCAAAACCGACATGAGCACCATAGAAACCTTTTAATCTGCCATATCCTCTAAATTTTTGATATCCTAAATCTAAGGTATATGCGGTATAATTAGATTTATAGGTATCAGTAGTCTTAGTATTGGAAAGCGGGTCTGCCACATATGCGGCATCATCTCTTACATAATAAGAGTGTAAATCGCTGCTTTGATCAATACTTATCAATACTCTAATGGCAGCATCATTTGAGATAAAATAGCGACCATAAAGAGTTTGGCTACCTAAATGTAGAGAATTGTTATTGCTGTTATTGAAAATATTACCAAGATAATTAAGGTAAGGAAGAGCATCAATACCTATAGCCCAATCTCCCTTTTGAGGTAAAATAGGTATACCTTTTTTGGAACGTAGTACGGAATCAGTTGCTACTTGTGCATTTAATGCAATAGCAACAAAAATAATATAAGAACTTAAAAGTATTTTTTTCATTAAATTCAACAGTTTAAATGAGTAACCAATAAATTATTCAGTAACACCTGAAACAGTTGTTTTATCAGCATTTTTGGTATCAACACTGTAATTGCCGTTGTATTGACCTGTTGTTTGGAATCTGTATGTTACAGCTGTACCATCAGCAAGTTTTCCAGCTAAAGTAAAATTGTAATCCATATAGATACCATAGTTAGCAGGAACGCTTACGGAATATTTACCGTCTGTGCCTACAGTAACAGTCTTACTCCAACTATTATAGCTATCCATTGAACTCGTACGGAAAATAATTTGAGTTCCGGCAGGAAGCTTCTCATTACCTGCAACTGATTTATCATAATCGCAATAAAAAGTTCCGCTGACAGTTACCCAGGTATAAAGCTCCGATAAAGTTTGATCCTCATCCAGATCAATTCTTTGAACCTGAGTTTCGTTAGCTTTTACGGAATAGAAAGTAGTACCTCCGGTAAAAGTTTTAAGAAGAGTACTGTTTTGGCTACCAAGTGGCTGAATTTGATTGTAAACAAAACTTATTGAAACATTTACATCAACACCGTCAGCATCAGCAGGAACCTTGTATTGGAAGGTACCATCAGATTCAAGTGCTACGGTATCATTTAAGGTACCATTTGAATAGGGAAGTCCGTCTATTTGACCATAGCTCATTGTTATAATCACTTTTGTACCAGCCGGAGCTATTTCTAAACCCATTTGGGTTAAATCAGTGTTAGCGTAAACATACCCTTTAATAGTACCTTTCTGGGTATTGTCCAGCGTAACGGGAGAAGTGGTAATTTCTTTATCGCAACCATAAAAGAAAGTTGCAAGCAAAGCAAAGCTAGCTAAGAGAATTCTTGATACATTTTTCATAGGTTATTGGATTTTAATTAAAAATTAAATTAACAAATAATAATCGGGCACAAATATACATCTTTTTCAAATTATGCTTAACAGAATTGACTAACGTGTTATATTTTGGTTGTATTCATACTTAATTATATGACGAAATTAAGTTTTTTTGTGAAAGTTAGATTGATAAACATTGTCTTCCATAAATATTTAAAAAAAACAGGGTCAAAACACTGATTTTGACCCTGTTTATCGAAGAAAATTACAGACTTAATATTTTTCAAATGTTTCATCAGTTTCGTGGGCTGAACCTAAATTTATGTTAACGCCCTTTAGGTTAGATCTGTTTGGCTCCTTACGAATTTGTTTTGCCTGATCTTTTTTCATCATATGAGCAACATTTGGTTTTAGTTTGTTAACTTCCAGCTTAATATTTTTATTATCTGTAATTTTAAAGAAGCCGATAAGATCTTTCAGGTGTTCGGACTGATTTGCCAGTTCCTCTGAATTCGTTGCCAGCTCTTCTGATGCTGAAGCGTTTTGTTGTGTTACCTGGTTTAACTGCTGAAGGGCATTGTTAATCTGGTCCGCGCCCGAATTTTGTTCAATGCTTGATGCTGAAATTTCCTGTACAAGTTTCGACGTCTTTTCAATTTCCGGGACTATAGTTTCAAGTTCCTGGCCTGCGTTTACTGCAATATCCACACCTTCTTTTGAAACCTGGTTTATTTCGTCAGCAGCAAGTTTACTCCGTTCTGCCAGCTTACGAACCTCGGCAGCAACCACTGCAAAACCCTTACCTTGTTCTCCGGCACGGGCGGCTTCAACAGCTGCATTCAAAGCTAAAATATTGGTCTGGAATGCAATTTCACTGATAATTGAAATTTTGGAAGCTATTTCTTTCATCGCCGATGCAGATCTGTTTGCCGCGGCGTTATTTTTTTTAATGTTTGATGCAGCCGTTATCGCAATCTTTTCGGTTTGCTGCGCATTATCGGTATTCTGAATAATATTGGAAGTCATTTCTTCCATGCTTGATG
>DATBXH010000049.1:0-3458 GCA_036514375.1 Bacteroidales bacterium
GCAGCAGCAAATAACTTACGATCCTCTATGGTAGTTGCACCATTCTTTTCTTCAAGAACTTTCAGTAACTGGCCGTATTCGTTTTTAGAGGGTACAATAACCACATCTTTATAATTCTTAGCAGCCGCCCTGATTAAAGAAATACCTCCAATATCTATTTTTTCAATAATATCTTTCTCTTGTGCACCGGAAGCAACAGTGGCTTCAAATGGATACAGATCAACAATCACAAGGTCAATTGGGGCAATTTCATACTGTTCGGCTTCTTTAAGGTCGCTGGCAACATCTCTCCGATACAGAATCCCTCCGAAAACTTTTGGATGCAATGTCTTCACTCTCCCCCCGAAAATAGACGGATATGAAGTCATATCTTCAACAGCCGTTACTTTTATGCCTAACCCTTCAATAAAATCCTTCGTGCCTCCTGTAGAATATAGCTTAACATTCAGCGCATTAAGTTTCTTAACAATATCTTCCAAATTATCTTTGTGATAAACGGAAATAAGCGCTGACGAAATCTTCTTCAATTCATTCATTTACAATATCTTCAATTTTTATACAAAGTTATTAAAAAGTCCCCAAAAATACCTACTTTTAACATAAATACATAGGCACGGTATAATCGATCACAATATCATAACAGAAATGGTTTGCATTGACATTACGATGATTTTGTTTAGAAACCCTCAAAAATATAAATAAAAGTATTTTATTGACTATTTGCGTAAAGAATAATTTAAATATTTTTAAACGTGGTTCTATTTGTCCGGTTACTAAGAGAGAGTGTGCTTTTTGCCTATAGCTCGGTAATTGTAAATAAGCTCCGTACGATACTTACGTTATCGGGTATAACCATTGGTATATTCGCTATTATTGCTGTATTTACCATACTCGATTCTTTTGAAGCCAATGTAAGAGAGAGTGTTTCATCGATGGGAGAAAATGTAATCCGTGTAGAAAAATGGCCTTGGGAATTCACTGAAGATTATCCATGGTGGGAATATATGAAACGGCCTGAACCAAAAATCAATGACTATAAAGAAATCAAGAAAAGAAGCCAGTTAGCAGAAACAGTTTGTTTCTGCGCCAGTAAGCATAGGCAGGTACAATTTAAGAACAATTACAGCGACCGGATTACTATTTCTATGAATTCTTACGAATATTATGATATTCGTCCATTTGATTTTGAATATGGAAGATACTTTACGCCTATTGAATCAGAGTATGGACATAACTGCTGCATTCTGGGCTATACAATAGCCACTCAATTGTTCCAAAACCAGGATCCTGTGGGAAAAGAAATCAAGCTTATAGGGCATAGTTTACGGGTTGTGGGTGTTGCTGAAAAAATGGGTAAAGATGTAGTGGGCGAAGGGTCACTCGACGAAATGGTATTGATCCCAATAAACTACGGTAAACAATTGTTCGATCTGGAATATGCTGATGCGTATGTAAAAGTAAAAGCAAAACCCGGTGTGCAAACAGCCGATCTTCAGGAAGAGTTAAGGATGATTATGCGATCGGTACGAAGGATAAAACCATTGGAAAAAGAAAACTTTGCGCTAAACCAGGCAAGCCTGTTTTCGAAAATACTGGACAGTATTTTTGGTGCTATTAACACAGGTGGATGGATAATAGGAGGATTCTCCCTGCTTGTAGGTGGATTTGGTGTTGCCAATATCATGTTTGTTTCCGTCCGTGAGCGGACCAATATCATTGGGATACAAAAAGCATGTGGCGCAAAAAAATACGTCATACTTGTTCAATTTCTGTTTGAGTCTGTTATACTTGCTGTAGCCGGTGGTATCATTGGTCTGCTCTTTGTTTTTCTGGGAACCGTTATAGCTAAATCGATGGGCGATTTTATTGTTGTCCTTTCTGTCAAAAATATCCTGATGGGCATTTTTGTATCAAGTATCATTGGTCTGGTATCAGGTTTTATTCCGGCTTGGGTTGCATCAAGGTTAAATCCTGTGGATGCTATCAATACCCATTTTTAAAAAATAAAATGTAAGGTATTCATTTTCTTAACCCTAAAGTTGTTGCAAACCCTTATGCCTTGTCCCAGATCCAAAAACCTTAAAAGTTTCGTTTATATTTCAGAAACTTCTACTTGTTCCGGGTAAATAATAATAAAATTCATTTCGTTGGCTAAACTCGCCATTAGTTTCGGAATAATGAGCTGTCGTCTGCTAAATGATAAAGTTGAAGGCCGTGCAGCAATCATTACTACCAAATCGCTTTGACTGATGGGAAAAGGAATCGTTGAAATATTCGGATAATATTCATAGGGGACATAATGATCACCATTAAAAAACTTATATTCCTTGAGCCTTGCTTTTAAAATATCGACCATTTTAGCACTGATCAGGAATTTTACTTTTCCTCCCGTATTTTTCGAAAGTCCTGTTAAAGTACTAATGCAACTGGTAAATCCAATCTCACGATCGGCATTATCAGGCAGAAGCACCAAAATATTCCTCAAACGGGCAATGGGCTGATTAATTTTAACTACCATCACCATTTGCTGGGTACTTTCAAGCAAGTTATCAATAATATTTCCAAAGAAATAATTAGCCGTGGCAGAACGACCACTCCATCCCATAACCACCTTGGTTACAAATAATTCTTTAGCAGTACGGGAAATCCCGGTAGGAATATTTATATCGACCCGAGTAACCGGAGTTACCTTTGTTTCGGTAGCGGCGGCTTGTTCCGTAAGCCTTTCCATTAACTCCTTATGTTTTTTAATGGTAACGCTTGCATCTTCATCGTCATTCACGACGGACAGCGGATAAATAATCATTTCGGTTCCCCGCTGACGGGTTAGCATGGCAACATCAACCAAATTCTGAAAAGTTTCAGGATTAGCTACCGGTACCAAAACTCTTTCAGGCCCTGAAGCTTGCTCACTCGTTATATCAGATTCCTCAATAGCAATAGTCCTTCCGGCATCTTCTGTCACGAAGGAGCTTATCATGCACGTAATTAAGATTAGCAAAATAGTACCGTTTAAAACCTGCTTGTCCAATATTCCTATCTGGAATCCAACCAAAATAACGGCAATTGTTGCAGCAGCATGTGAGCTGCTCAACCCAAAAATCAGATTTCTATCCGTCCGGGAATATTTAAATAACTTTTGAGTGAAAAATGCTGCAATGTACTTGCCTGTAATGGCAATACCAATTAAAATTACAGACAAAAAAATAGTCTCAGTCCCTGAAAATAAAATCTTCAGATCAACCAGCATTCCCACACTTATCAGGAAAAAGGGAATAAATATGGAGTTTCCAATAAACACGGTGCGGTTCATGAGTGGAGAATGATGAGGGATCACCCTGTTCAAAGCCAAACCTGATAGAAAAGCTCCTACAATTGGCTCTATACCTGCCAATTTACCAAGCATGGCAGAAGCAAACAACGCGACAAGGACAAAAACATATTGCTGAATACTATCT
>DATBXH010000050.1:0-8919 GCA_036514375.1 Bacteroidales bacterium
TCCAATCTTTTCGAACAGGGCAGAAATTCCCAGGGCAATCAGGAAAAGGCAAATACCATCTATCAGAATTGAAGTATATCTTGTTCTGATTGTCGGTAATTCGTATACCCCGGAGTAATCGGTCTTAGCTTTTTTCCCAGCAATTTCTTCGGATTTAACATATTCCGGAATTAAACCGCTGTCAAGCATGCGATCATTTTCATTTGAATCATTATTCGCGATCATGATATTTGAATTTAAGTGATTAACCTGTTTCTTATTGCTTTTGCCCGGCGTTACAGTAATTAAAGTTAGCGTTAGCGAAGCGATTCCCCATCAAAATACAATGCGCTTGCTACGGAAAACAACCTTTAAACATCTGTTGTACTCTCAACTCTGGAAGAAAGATGAGCTCACTGTAGCTAATTTTTTATACCAAATGTTAAGTAACAGACATTTTTTGTTATTTGTAAAATAATTATTCTCTTTAGTTTTTAGATTCTCTGCTTTTCTTCAATTCTGCATATATCAAATCCAAATATAGAAGAGCTACGGCTATCAATCCGAAGAACACAGTTAATATAAACCAGGAGATTGGTTTTTTACCTTCTGACTTTGCAATCTTAATAATCCAAAATGCGATTACCAGGTTTATTAGAAATCCAAATCCAAGTTTAAGAATGATAGAAACTGTGATTGCGAATTCCATTCCAAATTTTAATCCAAGATATGCTTCTGCGGCTCCGCCGATAAGAAACCAGAGAAATACTTGAACTAATAAACTAATCAATATAATTGGAACAAGATTTTCAACTTTTAGCTTTGTCATAATTTAATTCATTGATTGTAATTATATACTACCTGGTGTATTATGGTTATCTGAGCCAAACTATCATTTTAAGAAATAGCCAGACAGCAAAACCCAAAGATGCAAGGAAAAGAGCAATCTTTGCTCTTTTTTCATCCCTATCTTTAAGTAAAAGATAATAAATCAGGCCATAAATTGGAATAAGAAACGATAAAGTAATATAAAGCCAAACGGGAATCCCGCCGCGTTTACGTAACAATACTTCCTTTTTAGCTTTTTTACAATTGTTAGTTTTTGCCATTCATTGATTATTATGGATTATCGAATCGTATTTTAAATTACTAACAGCATTGAGTGTATACATCCTGTGGAATTCGTATCCACTTTCCTTCAGTCGTTACTTCCTTTGCCAGCGAGCTCGGAAACTTTTCTCAACCAAAGGGAGTAATCCCGCATGATGTATGCCCTGTATTTAGCCGTCGTACATTATTTCTTTATTTTGCTTAATATCTCAGTTTCAAACCACTTTCTATCATCTTCACTTTCAAAAGAATTAATAGGAATGTATACAAATTGGTTTTTTGCAATAAAAAGTAAATAAGTATTACGAATCATTTCGACTTTTATGAAGTGCTCAAGTTTTATTGTCGAGTGCGTGTCTTCATCAAGTATCCCATTTATTTTATCATTATCAATCTCATAAAACCTTTCATACAAAAGAAGCTTATTACCCTTTGAATTAACATAACTCCAAAATTGGATTACTAATAAAACCGGATAGAGGATAGCAAATCCAATAAAAAAATAGGTAAAGGAATCCTGATTATTTATTAGAATCATAATTATCGCTAAGCTCCAAATCCATGCAAACAACCACCAGCGTTTCTTGGCATATCGCATTATCAAAATACTAAATAACTCTTTTGGAGTATATTTAAATCGCTTCGTTTTAATCATATATCAAATTTTATTAAATACAAATTCAATGAGTTTTTTGTCTTTTTTTTCATGTTCTAAGCCGGTTTTTCTAATAGTCTTTTAAATTCACAACAATCAATAAAATCATTATACAAGAAAGAGATCATGCGATTTTCCTCCCTTTGTAAATATCAAACATGATAATGGTACCTAATATACAATGTATCAAAAGCATAATTACTGATTTTAAAGTAAATCTGGTATCAACGATTCCACTTATCAGAAAAAAGATTGCAATCCATATGTTTAGTGTACCAAAATAATTATATAAGAAATTAGTTTTATGCCTGATATATTTAAACAATCTTAATATAACCAATAAGCCAGTCATTGTTAGTCCAACTATTTCAGTCAATAAAATAATTATGTTAGCATTAAAATCATCACCTCTCTTATTTATCGCATAAGTCATGAATGATAAAAAAGCAATTACTATTAAAGAATAAATTGTGTTTTTATATCTTATATCTATTGTAATCATTCCGAATTTATTTGTCACAATGAAATCTTTTCTAAAAATGCCGTACAGACATTGGCGGCCGTACAAAACGTTAAGGATTTCTGAGCTGCGAAGCTATCCACCAATAAGAACCTTTTGAGCCGGCTATGCGCTTTGCATACTATTCAAAACCCAATGTTTTATGGCTGTGTGTTACCACCTAGTACTTATTTTTGCCCTCTTTTTTAAATTGTTTCATTATTCCAACCATTTCCATTTATATCGTTTATATTTCCAATGTCATTTTTTAAAAAGAATATGTCTTTTAAATTAATTAAATCAGTCTTATTTATAGTGCGATATATTAGTTTTTCTTGCTTTAAAGAAAGAATTATCATTTGAATAGATTTTTGCTTATTATTCCAATTTATTTGAAAACCAGAAAATGATTTATAGAGTTTATTAAAAACTCCTGTTTCATTTGCATTACAAAATGTACCTTTATTAGTATTGTCAAGTAGAAGAATAAATGCACCATCATTTTTTTCTTGCATTAATTTTAAAATATCTTTTCCTAATTTTTTTATATCTAAATTTTTGTGCTTAAATTCAATGTTCAAAATTCGATTATATACATTTGCAGACCTTTCGAAAATACACATATCAAGTAATGCAGACTGGCGTTTATAGTCAGTTTTAATTGTTTCATATGATTTTCTAAAATTAAATTTGTATACTGTTGGTGTCTCAATTGAATAGAATAATTCAACATATAATTTTTTGAATTCTTCGATAAATAAAAGGCGAAGTTCCTGCTCCGAAATTCTATTTATAAGTTTTGTTCCCTTCGCTTGAATCTTTTTAGGGAAAATAAGTTGTTCAGATGAAGTACCGCCATCTTTCTCGTAATCCATCATGGATATGCGAACCAAAACATTTTTGCATATTTGGACAACATCTATCATTTCAAAGTTTTTTTTATATTCTTCGCTTAGTTCTGTAGCCATATTTATTTTTTACATCATAAATTTTTTGTGTTATGTTTTATACTTGGCCATAAACTACCATGGTTATGAAACGTATCGGATAGCATCGCTGCTAACTTATCCCCTGTGACAGACCTTGCCAGCAGGAACTGAGCTTGCAAATAGTACTGAAACCGCAGTGTTTTATGACCGTTTGTTGTCATCTCGTTGTTTTTATAATGCATTTAAAATGTATTCTATTCTTTCTCTCCAATATGGAGTCTCAACTTTATAATATCTATCATTATCGGGATATAAAATAATTAGAAACATATTCGAAATTTTAATTCCATAATTACTTTCAAGTATATAACGATATAAACTTTGTTGAAGGCAATAACGATTATAACTTGTGTCAGGAATGTCAGAAAGTTTTCCTACTCCGCAATTACCCCAAGTATCTATTTTTATTGGATTACCTGCAAAATCCACGACCTTTTTACTTCTTTTCCAGTCATAAATTTCAAATCTGTTACCATTTGATGCAATTAAATCAATTGTTCCGGCAATATTATATTTCTCGTCGAATATTCGCCACTCTGTCCGATATGGATTAATATCTTTATGGTCTGTTACAAATTGTCGAAATAAATGAAATTCTTCGGTTTCATCATGTGTTTGATTAAGGTAAAATCTCTCTATCTGTTCGTGTAAATATGTTCCTTGATTCGCTGCCTCAAGTGCTCGTTTGTTCCATATCTCAACAATTTCTTCAATAGGCAAACCATATAATGGATTACTTGGACTTAAGGTAGATGCCTTACCATAAGAGTCAAATTCAGGGAAAAATTTAGAAATTACAGTACTTGCGGAAGGCACAGGTATACTGTCAATTGTATATACATGGGATTCTGGATAAAAAACTATCCTTTTATCTCTATGATGAGCATTTATTTTGTTAAAACCAATAGTTTTAGTATTGTCAGCAATACCTATACTACTTGGCTTTACAAGCATTTCTTCATGTATTTCTTGTTCGCTAAAATCTCTTTTATCAGTTTCCTTTTTCTCAGGAGTTTCAACGAATTGATGATTTAAATACTGCTCTCTATATTTTTCTTTTTCCCATTTTTGTGCTTGAACAATATCCCATTGTTTCTCATATTTTAAATTTAAAGGTGCGTTTAATTCGTTTGGAATAGGATAATTTGCATCAATTGATTTTAAAATCAATGCAATATATTTTAGACATTCTATTTCTTGGGAATGAACTTGATATTCTGAAAATCTTATTACAAGCCAACCTCTATCAACAAAATATGTATCACGTATTACATCCTCTCCCTTACAATGAGTTGGTTGTCGCGTTATTCCTGCATAAGGTTCATCAATCTCTATATCAATTCTAATATTTTTCCCTGATTTAGTATCAATTATTGCAATATCCGGCTCAAAAGGTCTTGTATCCATGCCTGTATTTAGCCGAACTTCGCCAGAAATCTGAAAATGATTCCCAAAATATTTTTGAATTGATTTCTGAAATGAATCTTCTTTAAACCCACGTCTTTTGGTGTTACCAAATCTATGAGACCTAACAATACATCCTTTCTCAGGTATTCTAATTACTGCATATTTATCAATACTTTCAGGAAAATTCAATTGATAGTTAACAAATAAATTCCCTGTTATTTCTTTATTCTCGTCTTTTATTGCGTCAGGTAGTTTTTCTATTGACTTAGTTTTTGGTATAGCTTTAATAATTTCAATGGCTTTTTCAATTGGTTTTGATTCTTTTTTATACAGAATATCAGGCTCATTTGCCTTTAAAACCTCAGGTTCTTTAACTGATTTTTCTAAAACTAATTTTAGGATATTCTCTTTTTGCTCTTCTTCAATTTTTCTTGTAAAGTTTCCGGATATTTCTTCCTTAATTCGATTTTTATTTGCAATTTCTTCAGCTTTTTTCTTTTCTGCTTCAATTTTCAGCAATTGTCTTAATTTTTCCTTCTTTCGTTTTCTCTTTTTTATGATTACGAAAATCACAAATGTTGTCAAGTAAAAAAATGCCAAAATTAAACCTATCCAAAATCTCTCGGGATATGTTTTAATAAATTCTATTATAAATTTATAAAGTTCTGTCATATCGTAGGGTCTTTTCTAAAATGAATGCCGCTACCGTCTCGTGTTTATTTGTCATTTCTATTTTTCATTATTGATAAGCTCTTTAGGGTATCCAAATGATTTTAGAACAATCTTATAAATGAACTTTCTCAAAACAGGAACTATATTTCCAATCTGGCTTAATCCTAATAATCCTAATATTTTTAACGCAGAACCTATACTATCAATAAAAGCTTTTGCTTGAGTATTTAACGTTATAAATTTTATTATGCCATATAAAATCAAAATGAATAAAGTAGTTTGAACCAACCATGCCAAAATTTTAACTCGTTTGGTAAAAACATCTTTAAATTCATTCAAAAGTCTTATTTCATGTCCATCCCGTGCTCCTTTGTAGTAAATAATCAAATCAAATGATTTTATCGAACAAATAATTTGAATATCATTCTTAGATTCAAACAACTCTGTATTTTCGTTTATATTTTTATATGCTGAATTTAAAAAATCATTTGTAATTAAATTTGGATTTGTTAAGTGTAAAAACATTAATACTAATTCAGGTAAATTACTTTTAGTGAAGTAATTTTCGCCTAAAATGTTTTCCAGTGTTATCGTAATAGGATTGCGACTTCGAATGGCAATTATAGACTTAATCCACTTCGTATCATACCTGAACTTTAAAACGCCTAGCACAAGACAAAAAATTAAAAAATCGTCATTTACAAAAGGCGTCGGAGAATCTTTACTTGGATTGCTTTTACTCTTTTTACTGTAATTTAAATCAAAATCTTTCTTTTTATCTTGCTGAATTGACTGAATAACCCCATAATATATTTCTTCTGTTTCATTTGAAAATTGATTAGGTAGACCTATAGGAATGCTAGACAGCAAATTATAAAAAGCCGTTAATTTAGGAGAATCTTTTATTCTTGAGTAATATGAAAATCTTTCCTCTATAGAAACCATTTTTTATGCTTTAAACTATAATTCAATTTATCTGCATCCCAACCAGGAACGCTCCTCATTTTTCCTAATAATCTTGAAATTAATTCGGAATAGAGCATCGTTGCAGGTTGTTCCCCGGGTAAGAAACTTCTCCAAGACAAATATGTAAATGAGTAAATCTGCTGTGTTATGTAATTTAAATCATAGAATAATAAATCTCCGATTTCATTACTGCTATAGTTTCCTTGTGGCGTTCTAATTTTTATTTGAATTGGATTACTGATACCTTGCTTGGAAGTCTTCAATTCATTTGCACCAAACATTTGAACAATACATGTTTCTGAATCAAGAAAAACATTACTTCCTCGATTAGGAATATATTCGCCTTTTATTAATCTTGAACCATATTTTTGAACACCTGGCTGATTTATGTCAAAAAGTAAATTAGGATGATATTTACTTATCGTTACAAAAGCGAATTTAATTTTGTACTGGGGAATTTCTTTTATAAGTTGACTAATTACATCAAATTCAGTGTTCTTAATTGGTTTGAATATATGAAAAATTAATCTTATAGTATCCCCATCAGACCAACCTTGCTCTGAAGATAGCCGCTTTATTGAATTCTTTAAACTTTTCAATAATTCTCCAAAATATTCTTCAAACGGCACATCCTTCACTTTATCACCTAGTAAATATTGTCCATCACTAGATAAAAAAGTTGTAATTCCTACAACTCTATTTTGTTCAGAACCCTTATACTGGTTTTGTTTTAACCAGCTATGTCCTATTCCAATAATAATTTCTCTATCTACAGAACGTTGTGATGGTAAAACCCAAGGCGTACCTCCAAGTTTTGCGTAAATCTGAAGAGCCATAGAATTCAGTATGTATTCATTATAGTTTTTAACAATCTCTGTGGTAACATATTGAACAGGTATTTCAAGTGAAAGTAATTTGGCTTTTATCTTATAATATGGATTTTCTTTATCCGGCAATTGCTTAAAACTATTAGGTATTTCAATTATAGCTAAATGAGGTTTAACTTCATCAAGACTATCTTTTATAATACCTAAGTAAGCATCAAAATTGAATGTCTGAATTTCTTTAATATCAAAAATAACATCCTGTAAGTCATATTTTTTCAAGAGACCTTTTTGGAAATAACGAGATTGGGAGATGCCGTCTTTAAGATTTGATAAAAATTTTGTAAAAAATCCTCTATTTGACCTATTACAAATGCATAGAACATTAGGACTTTTAATATCAAAATTTATACTATCATAAGGGCCAAAATTGCCTAACCCTAAGTCTGGGTATGTATTTTGAGTTTTAGTTGCTGCATAATCAAAAATAAAAGTAGGAGACTTTAAGTCCATTGTATTTGCAGCTGAAAAAGGTTTGCAATCCACAGTAAAACAAAAACCATCCTTATTTTGGAACAAAACCTGCTGTTCATTTTCAAAGAATAGGTGTTTGGCAATTTTTAATATTTCTCCATATAAGTTTTTGACATTATAAATTTCAGACCGTTTGCCTTCAATTGCATTTAAAATTTCATCACTCTTTTGCGGAGAAAGTGCAAATGATAAATAGTTGCCAATATTGTATTTAGATTTCTTTATAAAAAGTTCATTAAGACTATATTCCTTTAATCCTTCATTTGTCTCAACTGTTGCTTTTTCACCTTGAACTTTTTGTAAAACACCAATAAATTCCTCATTGGGTGCGAGTATATTAGTAAGTCCAGGTAATGCTTCTGAATGTAAAACATCTAATCCCACTAACTGAAAACCTTCAGAATTTAATTCGGCACAACTTTTACTAAAAATCCAATTCCTTTTTATATTTATAATAAACCCAAATCTCTTTATTCCTTCAATTTCAGTTTGTCGTAATTGTACTTCAATTAGTTTTTTATAACCTATTTTATTCTGGAGATTTGATGGAAGAAATTTGTAAATAATATCATCTTTATCTTGTCCTGAGAAAAACCTGAATGGATAAAAATCAACAGGAGTATAGTTTGGAAACCTATCTTTAAAAGTTCTAAAGAACAAATGCTTTATAAGAGAAGATGTAATTTCACAATTTTGAAAGGTGTCAACTTCTTTTAAACTCCCGAGATTAATGTTTTCCTCTGAATCTTTATTCGAAATGTAAATAAAATCTCCATTTCTAAAAAAAGAATGTGTAGCATTATGTAAATGCCTTAATTCAGCTAATCTATCTTCGTTATAAGGTTCTGCATTAATCTGGAATTTCTCGAATTCGATATTTATTGGAAAATAGTTTAACTGCATCTCAATTCTTTTTTAATTTTCAATATTAACTATTCAATACATGTTAGTAGCTTGTCTTTTTACAGTTGGCGCTAACATTTATATAACCATATTTCCTTTATATTTCATTTAGACTTGTATATATTATCCAATATAATTTTCATTTTCCATTCCTTCACTCATCCATCCCCCTCTCATTTCTCTAAACCATCCCCACTTCCATCTCCTCCCCATTCCTTTCCCTGATTTTTATGCACCGGTATCCCGAAAAGCCTTGAGTATAGCACAAGTCATCATCCTTCCACGACGAATGCATAGCAACCAACCCATCCGTATTGGTAATTTCGTGTATGTTTCCGGAGATTTCCTGAAGATATAAAGATGTCGACACGAGGAGGCGGG
>DATBXH010000051.1:0-4381 GCA_036514375.1 Bacteroidales bacterium
CCAATTGTAAATAACATTATTAACGAAATTGAATATGCCATTCCATCCGATTGACGGGTTACGTCCGGTATTATCGGCCCATAAATTTCTCATAAAAGAGCAGTTTTCTCCTCCGATAGTACTTCCGAAAGCGTGGTTGTAGGTGTCAAGACCCTGAGCCGAAATAGTATTCTGAATAGTCACATTTACGGTAGGAAGTTTATCTTCTGGGCGACCATTCTTCGGATCGAACATATGACGATAGAAGGAGATGTTTTCGTCAAGCCCCCAAGAGCAGGAACAGTGGTCAATCATAATGTTTCCGATAGGATCGCCACCGAAGCAGTCGTCGCGACGGCCGACGTCAGTCTGTCCACGACGGAAGCGCATATGACGAACCACGACGTCGTGTGTGTTTGCCCACACAGTTTCGCCTGCAATACAAATACCATCGCCAGGGGCAGTTTGTCCTGCAATAGTTATGTACGGAGCACGGATAATCAGAGGAGTTTTTAAGAAAATAATCCCTGAAACATTAAATACAACTATACGTGCACCACCTGTTTCGCAGGCTTCACGGAATGTACCGGGGCCACTGTCTGCAATACTTGTGACGGTAATTACTTTTCCACCACGCCCACCAAAAGAAAATTTACCACCACCCATAGCTCCCGGGAATGCTGGAATCTTAGCTTGAGGCAGATCAGTTGGACGGGCAGCCCAATTAATATATGGTTTTCCGTGGCGGGCTTCTTCCTGAATAATAGGCAAAGCCTTTTGCCATGAGCTATCCGAAAGCCTTTCGGCTTCTTTCATCATTGCTTCCGTTCTGACTTTTATGCTGTCAGGAACTGAAGGATATTGAGCCCTATTTACTTGATTTATACCAAATAAAAAAGTTGTCATAATCAAAGGAACAATGTGCTTATTCATCGTTGAAATAATTTAAATGATTAAAATTTTGAAAACCAATACATAATGTGTCGGGTGTATATCATAATAGAAGGTATAACAAATTACCTGTCATTTGAAGTGCCCAGACATTAATACTAATAATCAACGATAATTTAAATGAGCAATATCCTGTAGGAAAGGTATAAGGGTGGATCAGAAATACGAGTTTCGCACTTTCTGTCAGTTTTGAAATATAAAATATAATTGTCTGCCGGAGCCGGCAAAAGAATGTTTTTGAATTGAAAATGATCCGCAATAAAATCAATAGCGATATTGGGCAGGTTGTTGCTATCGGGCAAAACATAAACGTCGTATTCGTCATCAAACGTATTGGTGAAATATTTGGTGCTTATTTCACAGGCTGAAAGCAAGAAGAATACTCCAATTACCAGAACAAATATGTATTTAAAAATACATTTCATGAGGCAAATATATAAAAATTTCAATAAAGGAATTTACTATTTCTTGACAATTTCCGTAGTAAGTCTTATGTGACTATCCTTTTAAATCAGTCAGTTGAACTAAGATTACGGTAGTTTTATTTTTTTTGAGAATAGTTAACTCGTAGCTATTAAATGTAATTTTTCCCTTTACGTTTGGTATTTTACCAAATTTCATTGTAAGACATCCGGCTAGTGTTTCATATTTTTCATCTTTTTCAATGGGATATGGCAATACTCGTTGATGTCGTCAAGTGTCGCTGGACTATACTGTGGTTGAAAACAATTTTAACATTGATCAATCTACAGGGTTAAGAAGTGATAAGACCATCAAACTAAATGGGTATAAATCAAAGCAATTGTATCCTGCAAACCTTCGATTAGTTGAATACTACGATGATGCAAAGGATCTACTGCTAGTTTTCTTATCCAATAATTTTGAAGTGTCAGCACTTGAAATAGCTCGCTTATATCGTAATCGTTGGCAGATAGAAGTTTTCTTTAAATGGATAAAACAAAATCTTACTATTAAGAAACTTTGGGGACATTCAGAGAATGCTGTTAACATCCATATTTGGGTAGCAATCTGCACATATCTTATTGTAGCATACGTCAAGCATGCTCTCAAAAGTAACTTATCAATCTATGAAACTATGCAGGTTATTGGTATCTCTGCCTTCGATAAAACGCCTGTAAAGGAATTGATTACCGAACTACAAGTCAATCAAAATTTCAAAGAACAATATGATTTATTTAACAATCAATTTTAACGCATCAGACTATTATGAAAATATAAATTTTCTTATATATTATATCTGATTCAAAAAGTTTTCCAATATTCGTGAATAAATTATTGTGTAATTCAATAATTTTGACGTTTACAGAGAACAATAACATATTTTGCTCTTACATGGAAAAAATTTTAATCGTAGAAGATGACCCATATCTTAACCGAAATATAAAGGAAGCTTTAATCGAAGAGCAACTGTGGGTTGAAACAGCTTTTGATAGTGTTATTGCTGAGAAATTACTAAAAAAAACGGATTTTGATTGTATCATTTTAGATATTAATCTCCCTGGTAAAAACGGTTACGACATTTGTCGTGATTTTAGAAAATACAATACTACTACTTCCATATTAATGCTTACAGCATTTGATGAACTTGAAGACAAAGTACAAGGTTTTAACAGTGGTACAGATGATTATATGACCAAGCCTTTTTTTATGAAGGAATTAATTTTACGGGTACATTCTTTATTAAAGAGAAGAAATAGCGGTATAAGTACAAAAAATATTAATTCGACAATACTATCAGGTGATATCATAATTCATACAAAAAAGCAAAAAGTAATTCGCCAGGGGGTAGAAATAACTCTTACCCATAGAGAGTATCAGATATTGTTACTTTTAGTTTTAGCGAAGGGAGAGTTAGTAACCAAAAAAGATTTAATCAAGGAAATATGGGGAACTGGATTTGATGCCAACACCAATACCGTAGAAGTATATATTAATTTTCTCCGAAAAAAAATAGATAAGCCTTTTGGGAAAGACTCCATTAAAACTAAAATTGGATTTGGTTATTATTTCGATGAAAAATGAGTATCAAAACAAAAATACTATTATACTTTTCCTCGTTAACAATAGTGTTAATAGGAATGCTTTTCTTTTTCATTTATACTTTGTTTTATAACTATCGCGAAAATGAATTTCAACAAGGACAGACTGTGAAATTAGAAACTACACTTCGGTTACTTACTGCCATAAAGACCATTGATAAAGCTATGATTGAATCAATGGACCGAATCACCATTAATAGCCTTTATGATGAAAAGATTTTAATTTTTGACTACAAAAGAAATCTCATTTATTCAAGTTTGGATCAGGACAATAGTACTCAAATTCCATATCCTAATAAAATTTTAAATAAACTTTCACTCCAGAACCGTTCGGTTAGGCAAAAGGATAAATTATATGATGTTGTTGGTATTTATTTGGAACAAGATGGGAAAGATTTTTACGGAATAAGCAAATCGTATGATGCTTCCGGTTACATGGTCATGCATTACCTTAAGATGGTACTTATTTTTAGTTTCTTTGGTACCTCTTTGATATTAACCATTTTGGTTTATTATTTATCAGGAAAAATAACTCGTTCCATCCTTCAAGTTACACGTCAGATTAAAGACTACAACTTTGAGACTAACGAAAATCCCATAGTTACAACAAATACGAACGATGAGATTGCTCTTTTAGTTAAACGGTTTAATGAGCTAATGTCAAAAATGAACAAAGCCCATTTGTTTCAAAAACATGCTATTCATCACATTTCTCATGAATTAAAAACACCTATTTCTATATTAGTCTCTAACTTTGAGAAAATTGAAAAAGAAACCAATCTGGATAAAATAAAAGCATATATTAAAACTCAGAAAGAAGATACTAAAAGTTTAAGCGATATAATTAATTCGTTGTTAGAAATTGCAAAAGTTGAATCAGGCAAAGATTTAAGACAATCCAATGTCAGAGTTGATGAACTTTTGTTCGATATATCCGATGAACTGAGTACGATACACTCTTTCTATAAGTTTTCAATTGAGTATAATGATATGATAGAAGATGAAAGAGCACTGACTGTCTTGGCAAATCCACGTCTCTTGAAAGCTGCGTTGTCCAACTTAATGTTCAATTGTTCTCAATACAGTAATGATGGTAATGCTAGGATTATAATCTCAACTGCGAAAGAAAAATTGCAGATTGACTTTATAAACAATGGAATGCCTATTAGTATCGAAGAGCAACAGTATTTGTTCCAACACTTCTTTAGAGGCCAAAACAGTAAAGGGAAAAGAGGCTTCGGACTAGGACTGGTATTCGTACACAAAATAGTTTCATTACATAAAGGACAGATCAAATATAGTATTGACGGAACAAATACTAATATCTTCACAATAATCTTTTCTTTAAGTTAAATTTTATTGGTTTTAAGGTCTTTTTAAGGTTGTTTTAT
>DATBXH010000052.1:0-13198 GCA_036514375.1 Bacteroidales bacterium
GAATCCTTTGGTATTAAACATGGAAGCAGCAGTATCACGGTAACAAGAACGCGCGATACAAAATATTCCGACAGTACCTTGTACTGGACATCACCCTGTGTCACAAAATCAATTGAGACTATAGGTGAGAATTATACGATCCTTTGCACAGACCAGACCACCCGTTTGCCATTAGCTGTGAGTGGCGCGCATGGCAAAGGGAAATTCATCTATTACGGTCCGCTTTTCGACCCTGTTACCAACAAAGGCTACACACGCTTTCCGTTCCTTATTGAAGCACTGTATGACTTTTTCGGTTATCATCCCATCGTGGAGCGACAAGCGGCAGAGATGTATTTCGATCCCGGCAACCGAAGTAACGACACATTATCTGCCGATGATCTGGCAAAACTCTGGAGAAAGGAAAAAATAAAGAAGATACTGGCTGCCGGATGGTATTATGATACGGATTATGATTATAAGGGGTTGCTAAAAGCATGCCACGAGAATGGGATCCAGGTACTATGCTGGCTCGAGCCTCCGATGATCAGCACAAAATTTTGGAATAATCATCCGGAATGGAGAGAAAAAACGGTTTTCCAGCAGGATGCTCATATTGACTGGCGCTACCTCATAAACCTGGCCGACAGCAATTGCCGGAAACAGGTATTTGCAGAAGCAGAAAAGTTCCTGATGAATACTGATTTTGATGGTGTCGATTTTGCCGAACTGTACTTCGAACCAACACCTGTCGGACCCGAACTGCCCGAAAACTTTACACCCATGAACAGTATCGTTCGGGATGAGTTCAAAAAGGTTGGAGGCTTTGATCCTGTGCTTCTTTTCGATACCACCAGCGAACATTACTGGAAAAACAACCAAGCCGACTGGAAAAAGTTTGCCAATTACAGGAAAGAACTTCTTTACAGGTTAAAGAAAGATTACCTCACGTTTTTGTCGTCTGTCAAAAGCAGGAAGAAAGATTATGAGATCATGCTTACCGTGCTGGATGTGAGTATCACACCATATCTGTCCGATTATATCGGTGAGGATACCGAAAACTTCCTGAAGCTGTATCACATGTTCGACATTACGCTTCAGGTGGAAGACCCGTCGAGCTGCTGGGGTCTTACTCCGGAAAGGTACGACAGGATGGGGCAGCTTTACCGTAAAACAGTAAAAGGAAAGAACAGATTATTGTTTGATTGCAATGTGGTAAGTGCGCACGAGCTGGGATACGGAGGGTTTCCTTCCGACATTCCGACCGGCGAAGAGCTACGTCAGATTGCCTATAACATGGATTTGCACAGTGTTCGTCCGGCATTTTATTCGGAAGATGTGGTTTCGGCAAATGATTACAGGAATATCAGCACGGTTTTGGGAAATAAGGCTAAAATCAGTGCCGTTTCCGCTACGGAATGGAAAATAAAGACACCGGAAACGGTGACTGTAAATACAGGCAACCCGGATGTGAATATCCGGATGGATCATCAGACATGGTGTGGCGGAGACGGGGAAATGATTATCGTTCCCCAGGGTGAACACTCCATTTCATTCTCAGCTATGGCAAAAGATACCGGTTGTATTCAGCTTAAAAATATCTCAGGCGAACTGCTATCTGCTAAATTCCTCGGTGATGCGCTGGAGTTCATTTATTCGGAGGATATATCCCCATGCTATGTGATACTGAACCGCAAACCCTCTACCATCTATATAGATAATCAGAAATCTTCCTGTACCATATTCCCGAACGATGAGGATGAGTTTGTGTTAAAATTGCCGGAAGGGAAACATAGCGTAAGGATTGAGGGGAAATAGTTGCGAAGGATAACTAACTAACGCATTAAACTGAACAACAAGACGGAGCGCTGAGCGAAGTCTCCGGACTTCGCTCCTGATTCCATACCGGCAGGCAAATGTTGTTATACGATTAAAAAACAACGCACGCTGACGCGGATTGTCAATCCGTGTCCATCGATTCGGGCTATTTAAAAGTAATTGCCTATTTAATGGCAGGAATTCTCATATCCTATGGTTACAACCCCAACCCCTTAAGAAGGGGCAATAACTGGTTTCTAACGAATTAGGGAACCTATTATCGAAACGCAATTTCTTTCAGAATTAACTTTTGTATTAAGAATTCGGGTGTATATGGTTCTGTTATAGCCCCTTCTTAAGGGGTTGGGGTTAGAAAAGTGATAAATAAGAAATCTTGCCATTAGCTAAGAAATTACCTGGGTAAAAGGCATGGATTGCAAATCCATGCCAGCATTAGACTCCGGCTTACTATGCACAGCAAGCTCCTTATATTCTCTTATTCTTTCTCTTCACTATCCGATGCCTGCTCGTGATCGAGGGCTTTGAATATCTTCTTTTTCTTTTTGTGATGAAGCATCTTGGCTTCGGTATGGAATATAATCTCTGTGGCTATGTTTTTGGCCTGATCCCCTACTCTTTCCAGTTTCTTTACAATGGAATGGAGATATAAGGCATCCTTGGCATCAGCCGGGTTTACAGCAATCCATTCGCAGATCACTTCTTCCGCTTTTTCATCCAGTTTATCCAGGTCGTCGTCCAATTGGTATACGGAACGTACCAACTGAGGATCGTCATTCTCAAAAGCACGAAGCGCATCATTAAGCATGGTGAATGATAAAGCAAACATTTCCGGGATACCGGCTGCTACAAACAATTTCTTGTCGAAATGCTTACTCATTTCCTCGGTGTAGTCGGATATCGATTTGGCATAATCGCCAATCCGCTCGAGATTGTAATTAATCTTCAGGGCTGCCAGCACAAACCTTAAATCTACAGCAACCGGGTTGAAAAGCGCCAGGATATTCTCGCAGTCCATGTTGATCTTCAACTCATAGGCATCCACCCGCTTTTCATTTACCTTGATCTCCTTGGCAAGATCCTTGTCCCGTTTCGTAATTGCTTTCTCGGCCTTTTCAAGTTGGTTAACCACCATTAACCACATCGACATAACCGATGATTTCAGCGTCTTAATTTCTGTATCGAGATGTGTCATGAAAACAAGTTTAAAGTTTATAGTGTAAAGTTACAGGTTGAAAGTTTCATGCTGTATGTGAACCTGAATCTTGTAATCCGGAATCTTGAATCTTTTTCATCCAAACCTTCCTGTGATATAATTTTGCGT
Source organism: Bacteroidales bacterium (assembly GCA_036514375.1). Lineage (GTDB taxonomy): Bacteria > Bacteroidota > Bacteroidia > Bacteroidales > JAAUTT01 > JAAUTT01. The sequence goes on from DATBXH010000052.1 coordinate 3,140, forward strand.
CTTAATATCCTTCGGACTGGTAAAAATCTGCTTCGTTGTGCCGGCTTCCACCAGTTCACCCATATAAAAGAATGCTGTGATATCGCTTATGCGTCCTGCCTGTTGCATGTTATGGGTTACAATAATAATGGTATAATCCTTTTTCAGCTCATAGATCAGCTCTTCGATCTTTGCCGTAGAGATGGGATCGAGAGCAGAAGCAGGCTCATCCATTAACAAAAGCTCAGGTTCGACAGCCAATGCTCTTGCAATGCAAAGACGTTGCTGTTGTCCGCCTGAAAGTTCAAACGCCGATTTTCTAAGGTTGTCTTTTACTTCCGACCATAAAGCAGCCTGAATGAGAGACGTTTTTACCTTGTCATCAATATATTCTTTATCTCTTACCCCATTCACCCGTAAGCCATAAGCCACATTCTCGTATATGGATTTTGGGAAAGGATTAGGTTTCTGAAAAACCATGCCTACCTTTTTCCGGAGTTCATCAATATCGAGCTTACGATCGTAAATATTTTCACCGTTCAATAATACGTTTCCGCTGATCTTGACATGATCGATCAAATCGTTCATGCGGTTAAACAGCCTTAGAAAAGTTGATTTACCACATCCTGAGGGACCGATCAAAGCAGATACCGTGTTTTTATAGATATCAAAATTAATATTTTTCAAGGCATGAAAATCACCATAAAAAAGATTCAGGTTCCTGGCCTGTGCGGTTATTACCTGTTTAGACTCCAATAAAAGCTCAGCTTCTTTCTTTTTGTTTTCTTTCATATGTATTAAGTTCGAAAACCGACATATCTGTTTCCCTGGTGCCTGGTTACATCTTTACCTTTTTACCGAAGTGCTTTCGTAAAGCATTGGCTAAAAGATTAAACATAAGTACAATCATAATCAAAACAAGGGCAGTGCCATACGCCATCGGTCGGCAGGCTTCCATATTGGTACCGCTCGTAGCCAGAACGTAAAGATGATAGGGCAAAGCCATCGTGGAATCAAAGATACTGGTGGGCAGCTTTGGCAAAAAATAAGCTGCAGCAGTAAATAAGATAGGAGCTGTTTCGCCCGATACACGTCCCATCGACAATATTAAACCTGTTAATATATTCGGGAACGCAATAGGAAGGACAACTTTCCAAATGGTTTGCAATTTGGTTGCTCCCAGTGCGTAACTGCCAATGCGTAACGAGTCGTCAACAGACTTAAGTGCCTCCTCTGTGGTACGGATAATCACCGGTAAAGCCAGAAGTCCGAGCGTTAATGAACCGGCAATGATCGAATCGCCAAAATGCAGCTTATTTACAAACAACGCCATCCCGAACAAACCAAATACAATAGAAGGTACACCGGAAAGATTATTGGTCATGCTACGCAGAAATGCCTTAAACCAGGACTCTTTTAAGTATTCATTAATGTAAATCCCGGACAGCACTCCAACAGGAAAGGCAAACAACATGCTTCCGATGATCAGACAAAAAGTTCCAACAATGGCAGGTAAAATACCTCCTCCTGCCATTCCTTCCTTTGGCATGGAAGTAAGAAACTCCCCATTAATCACCGAGATACCGCGAACCACAATGAACGCCAGAATAACAATCAGCATACCTACCACCAGGAAACTAATCAGCCGGAATGTTGAAAAAGCAATAAACTCCGATACTTTCTTCGATTTCATAGGTTTATGCTTTATATGATTTGGACTTTAACAATTCGACCACGAGGTTAATTCCAAACGTAATGACGAACAGGATGATACCGAGGGCAAATAATGCTTTAAAATGAATGCCGCCGGCAGGTGCCTCACCCAATTCTGCTGCAATAGTGGCAGGTATGGTACGAACGGGTTGAAGGAAAGAATGAGGGATTACCGAGGCATTTCCGGTTACCATTAATACTGCCATAGTTTCGCCAACTGCACGTCCTATGCCAAGAATAATAGCAGCTGCAATTCCTGATTTCGCATAGGGTATGACCACCCTGATCATGGTTTGCCAACGCGAAGCTCCAAGTGCAAAGCTTGCTTCTTTGAGTGATTTTGGTGTGGTAAGAATCGCATCTTCGGTAATAGTGATGATGGTAGGTAAGGCCATAATTCCGAGGATAATACTTCCTACCAGGGCTGTCTCTCCCACCGCCAGGTTAAACATCTTCTGTACCATAGGAACAATCACAATCAACCCGAAAAAGCCATAAACTACGGATGGAATTCCCGCCAGCAGTTCAATCGTTGGCTTTAATATGTTTCGCAGTCGCTTATCAGCCACTTCGGCTAAATAAATGGCAGTAGCAAGCCCTAAAGGTAAAGCGATCAGAATCGCTCCAAAACTAACCCACAATGTACCTAGAATCAATGGAAGTATGCCCAATTGTGCCACAGGCTGATTGGTAGGATACCACTTTGTTTTTGTCAGAAACTCGCTAATTTTTACATTTCCTACAGGAATCATGGTTCCCTGAAAATCCTTTGGCTTATAAATATCGGGAAAGTAAGCTATAACACCGGGATTTGATGCTATAAACCGGTTTATCTTTTCAGGCAGGAACTCCAGGTTAGCACCCAGCGAATCCTCACTGATATAAGTTGTAATATTATTAAATGTAAAAAGAATAATCGAATCATTTTTTCCACCCAGTTTACTCCAGTTCGTAATATCCTGGTTAAAAACCAAATCGATTTGCTCTGCTGTCAGGCGGTTGATCGGGTTATTTTTGTTGACTGCAATAAAATAGCCAGGTTCGATCGGCTTGCTATTGAAAAGCCCAATACCTTCCTTAAACAAAAAAACAATAATAAAAATAACCGTTATGCTGGTTACCGTACTACTTGAAAAAAGTACTCCCTCAACAATTTTTTCAAGCCTTTTGCGATTCGCTTTATCCACAGTTTAAGACTTTTATATCCCACATGCATCACCTTGTTAAAGTAAGCAGTGTCACCGGTGAAAATTTCAAAATACCGCACAAATAAACAGAAACTTTCTTTTACAGGTATTTTTTTTATGTTAAATTAATGTTACTTAATATTAAGTTAATGTTAGATAGGAAATATTTATACCCAAAAAATAAAAATTTTTGTTTTGAAATGAAAGATAACAATTGTATATTCACAGATGGTTTCGAATAACCCTTGGTGAAACCGGTTGATAAAAAAGAAGTATATTACTATACCCCTAATGTTAACTACTATGGAGATGTTTTTGTGGGAATATAAGACTATCCTTATTGCTGAAGATGAGGAGACTAATTACCTTTTTATTGAGGCTATTCTCGAAGATACCAAAGCAAAACTGCTTTGGGCAAAAAATGGGCAGGAAGCTGTAGACATGTTCTCCGAACATGATATCGATCTGGTACTGATGGATATCAAGATGCCGGAAATGGATGGATTGACTGCAACAATGCACATCAGGAGAAAATCGGAGACGGTGCCAATTATAGCACAGACTGCTTTTGCAATGTCTGAAAATAAAAGTAAATGTCTTAGTGCCGGATGTAATGATTATTTGACCAAACCTATTAATCATAAACTTTTGCTTAACACTATCAATAAGTTTTTTTCCAGATCTGAAGCTGCAATCTGATTTATTCAGGCAAATAAACTGTCTTCCGAAGATGTAATGGATTGAGTTTCCTCTATGGTTTTCAGAGGTAAACTGAAATAGAATTCTGAACCTGTTTCTTTACTTACAGCCCAAATGCGGCCACCCATTAAATCAAGCAATCCTTTGCAAATTGCCAATCCCAGGCCGCTCCCGCTATAAATCCGGTTATTGCTGTCGTCAACTTGTTTAAAACGGTCGAATATTTTCAGCAAGTCTTCCTTGCTGACACCGATTCCGGAATCTTTAACGTAACAAAGAAGTTCACCATTAAATGTGCGGCAACCCATCTTTATTTCTCCCTGATGTGTAAACTTAAATGCATTATCAATCAGGTTCGAAAAAATCTGACGAAACCTGAAGTCGTCCACAGCCATCGAAATCGTTTCTCCAATCTCTGATTCAATGATAAATTTGAACTCGCGTTTTTCAGCAACTCTGATCTTTTCAAAATCAGTGTAAATTTCTTTTAACAATGTATTCAGGTTATGATCCTGCTGCTGAATCTTTAATTGCCCAGCATCGAGCATGGAGATATCGATGATATTGGAAATGATTCTCATAAGCTTGTTTCCGCTATCAATCACAATATTCAAAAATTGCATACGATCATTTTCTGCAATCTCGTTTTCCTTTAAAATTTGGGCAAAACCAATGATACCATGTAACGGGGTCCTGATTTCATGCGAAATATTGGCCAGGAAAGCAGACTTCAAACGATCGCTGGTTTCAGCCCTGTCTTTGGCTTCCTGTAGTTTTCGTTCCAGCGCTTTTCGTTCCGTAATGTCCCAGTTTACACCGATCAAACGAACAGGCTTGCCTTCTTTATCATCAATTACATTCGCAAAAATCCGGATAAATTTTACTCCAAGCTTGGGATGATTGATCCTGAATTCGCTCCGGAATGGGTTATGCGTTTCAATGGCTTCCTTAATCTTTTCCTCTAAGCATTTTACATCATCGGTATGCACCAGTTGCATCCAGCTTTCGAACCTGAAATCAAAGCCATCATGCTGTATGCCGTACAGGTTGAACATATTATTATCCCAGAGTAGTGTATTATTACGAATGTGCCAGTCCCATATTCCAATATGAGCAGAATTAATTGCGAGTTCAAAACGCTCCTTTAATCTCCGCAAATCTTTTTGAGTCTTTTTCTGCTCCATCTCTCTGCGATAGAGATTGTCGGTCATCTCATCGATGGCAATGGCAAGCTTTCCAAGTTCGGTCTTTGATTTTGTGACACCGGTTCGGGTTTCGAGTTTACCTTCGGCAATGAGTCCGGCTGTTTTTACCAGCTGATCAATCGGATGTATAATAAACTTTACACTGAACAGATAGGCAGAGATAATAATGGAAATAGTGATTAAAATCCACATTACCGTATTAAACGTTATTATTTTATGAAACTCATAATAAGCAATCTTTTCCGGAACACCCACAAAAATATACATATATGGCTGTTCACCTTTTAAACTAAGCCGTTCGCAACCATACAAACGACTGATCGCATCTTTGCCGTTTGCTAAAAACGTCAATTCTGTTTTTTCCCCTATCACCTTACTCATAATATCAGGTTCTTCATTGAGTCCGATATCACCCGTCTGGTTTGCTGATTGGTAAATAATGACTCCGCGATGATCCACAAACGTAAAAGTGGCATCATCGCCCAGGTTAGATTTTCTGAAAATCTCATCGTAGTATTTCAAATCAAAGGAAACTACCAGAATAGATTGTATGGTTCCATCTCTTTTAGTGACAGGAAATGCATAATGAATAACTGGTTTTCGTGTCAGTCTTCCACGGGTATATTCCCCAATTGCAAATGATTTGGTGTGTATGGCATCCTGAAAATACTTGCGGTCGCTGACATTTATTTTAACAAAGGTGGATCCTGAGGCAATCATATCTCCTTTTTGGTTCACCATCAATAAAGAGGCATAAGAAGGATTCTGTAAGAGCAGTGTACTGAAAAGATGATTGATTTGAGTACTATCTCCGCTTTTTACCTCTGGTAACTGGCTAAGAACTTCAAGGAATTGATTGGTATTGCTCTCGATAAGTTTTTGTTGCTCCGCAAGGTTTCGTGCTACCCGAAGAGCACTTTCAGATGCAAACTGCTTTGCGCTCATTTTGTATTGCCACGCCGAATGAAAAACGACAGCAAACATCGGGATAAAAATCAATAGAATTAAAACAAGAAGACTGGTTCTTATTGATTTAAACTTTAAAGCACTCATTTTAAGAATCTTAAATTAGGGTTCAAAAATTCTGTAATCAGCCCAATAAAATGTATATTGTGCAATTATTAGGTAATGTGTGGAGACCAAAAACTTGAATTCTTTTACTTGCTATAGTTCAAAAAGTTTCAGGAAAGCGATTGATATTTTACAGAAAACAATTGACGTTTATTACAATTAACTCACAATTAAACCGATAGTAATTTGAAGGTATTCAGCTTACCCTCATCTATTTTGACCAAAGCGTAATTTCCTTCCTTGAATGGACCGGGGTTGATGACGTATGATTGATTAATAACACTTTGTCCTTTTGATTCATGAATATGACCGCAAAAACAGGCCAGGGGTTGGTATGTTTCAATCACATTCCTCACTGACAAAGACCCCACATGTGTTCCGTTTCCAGCTCTGTCTGCTGCCGTCTTAAAAGGCGGATGGTGAACTACAAGTAAATGGGGAATGGAACCATACAAACTTTGGTATGCAACAGTTAACGATTCCCCGAACTCATCCTCAGAGAATTCGTTCGGAGTTTTGCCGGGACAGGGCAATGAACCTCCGAACCCAACAAAGCCGATCCCCTCGAAAATAGCACTTCGTTTGTGAATACTAATTCCTTCTTTCGCCAAAAAATGTTCTACTTCAGGATAATCACAATTACCCGTCACTGCAAGAATATTCGATTGAAACTGAAGTATTGTACGGATAATCGACTGAACTTCCTTTTCTCTTCCGAAATGAGTTATATCGCCGCACATCAGAACCAAATCTGATTGGGACAAAACATCGGAAATTTTTTCTAATTTTTCAAGATTTCCATGAATATCGGAAAGTACCGTTATGATCATAAGGCTGCAAACAATTAGAAAGACTTTTAGCTACCGGAGCAGACGTATAAAATTAATTCATTCTTAGGAAGAATCCTTAACTTGCGACGCTAAAAATCTGTTCTCATGAAGCATATAAATATAACTGTTTTTGGTCTGGTTCAGGGTGTTGGTTTCAGGAGCGCAACCAAACATGAAGCCAGATACCTTGGTATAAAAGGGTTTGTAAGAAACAGGATGGACGGTGCGGTTTATATTGAAGCTGAAGGAGATACTACAGCATTGGCCGAGTTTGTAAAATGGTGCAGAAAAGGTCCGTCATTTGCAGAGGTAGACGACGTTAAAGTTGAAGAGGGTGAAATGAAAAATTTCAGCACTTTTGAGACAAGTTATTAATTAAAGCCAACCCAATTCCGAAGCATACCGTATAGCCTCGGCTGTATTACTTACATTCAACTTTTCTATAATATTCTGCCTATGTGTATTTACCGTATTAACACTTATAAATAGCTTATCCGCAATCTGTTTACTAATCATACCGGTTGCTATCAACTGCAGGACTTCTTTTTCTCTTTGACTCAGCTGAACCTGGGCCATCTTTTCCGAACTTTCATCTTGGTATTCAAATAACTCACCAGTCCTAAAGTTCATCAGGCGACTTCGGAACGGAACGGTGATATCCTGATCCGGGTTAAGATCCATGATGCTTAGATCGAGCCACACATTACCATGTTTATCCATCTCAAGACAAATATGCTGCTCAATCACACGGACATAATTACCTTGTGCATTCTTAACCCTGTAATCGCTGATAACTTTATAATTTTTCCATTCGTGATGCGGTACATGGAAGAAAGCCAGACGTAAATAATAAATACCCGCAGCAAGCATTTGTATTAAATCATCAGGATGTACGCGCGAATCGATGTACTGGTGTCCCTCTTTTGTTATGTCATCAACACTCCATCCTAACTGGGTTTCAAATCCCCGGGAAAGAAATATATGATCCTTTTTATAACAATCGAAAATGGATATGGAACTGCTCTCAATCACATTAAGCTTTTCGAGCATAAAAATATGCTTATCAAGTACCGAATAGTCCAAGTCTTCCTTAACAAACTTCTGCATATCCAGAAGTTCATAGTATTCTTTAAATAACGCGGCGATTTTAGGGTTCATTAAAATACTGATTTATCACGATTGCATCTTTTTTAACGAATCGTGTACTTTGCTGCAAAATAATATATTATATCAAACTATCCATATGAAAACGCTAAAATTAGTATTATCGATTGTTTTATTGTTAATTTTCAATGGCATAAATGCTCAAACAAATTTTACCCAAATAATAAAAGGTACTGTTGTTGACAAAGAATCGCAGTTGCCATTACCAGGAGCCACCATCCTTGTTGAAACCGTTAATCCCCCGTTAGGATCAACTACCGATGCAAATGGAAATTTCCGGTTAGAGAAAGTGCCGTTAGGAAGGCACACGATCCGGGTTAGTTTTATGGGTTATGAACCTTATGTACTGAGAGAATTGCTTATCAGCAGTGGTAAGGAAACCGTACTGAACATCGAATTAAAAGAATCATCCATTCAAATTAAGGAAGTCGTCATAACTGCTAACAGCAACAAGGACAAACCGATCAACGCGATGGCAACACTCAGTGCACGCCAGCTAAGTGTAGAAGAAGCCAACCGTTATGCCGGCGGTTTTGACGACCCTGCCAGGTTAGCTTCCGTGTTTGCAGGTGTTGCCGGCAATCTTCAGACCAATGGCATCGTTGTTCGTGGAAATGCACCAAAAGGCATGCTCTGGCAAATGGAAGGAGTTGAAATATCGACACCTACTCACTTTGCCAATATAACAACGTTTGGAGGCGGAGGAATAACTGCATTGAGCAGTCAGATGCTGGCAAACAGCGATTTCTATACAGGAGCGTTCCCTGCCGAATACGGCAATGCCTTGTCAGGAGTGTTCGATCTTAAATTGCGAACCGGCAATAACGAGAGAAAAGAGTTTACCATCCAGGCAGGTCTTATCGGGATTGACTTCTCTGCCGAAGGTCCTTTTGTCAAAGGCAAAAAAGCATCGTTCGTATTCAACTACAGATATTCCACGTTTTCCCTGATAAGTCCACTGTTACCTGAGGATGCCGGCGGAATCCGCTACCAGGATTTATGTTTCAAACTTAATTTCCCTACACAAAAGGCAGGAACCTTCGCAATCTGGGGCATTGGTGCCCTGGATGTAAGCCCTCAGAAAGCAGAAAGCGATTCTACCTTGTGGGTTTATGATCAGGATAAAGAACAAGGGAAAAATAACCTTGGAATGGGCGCCATAGGATTGAGTCACAAAATTATTGCGGGCAAAAAGAGTTTTATCTTCAGTTCACTGACATTATCAGGAAATACATTGGATCACAGTCAGTCCAGGTACAATCCTGAATTGACCCTTCAGCCGCTTGAAATTGTAAAATATGATAACTGGAAATACTCATTCTCGACGTATCTGAACTATAAGTTCAGTGCAAGACATACCAACAGGGCCGGTTTTACGGCGGATAACCTTAATTATAACTATGATATCGAAAATACGGAGATACCCGGACAACCCCTGGTTCAGGTTGTAAAGGAAAAAGCGCAAAGTAACCTGCTGGCTGCATACAGTGAATCCAGGATCGACTTGTCCCAGGCAATCACAATGAATGTGGGGTTACACTCACAATATTTCTCCGAAAACGGTCAATATACGCTCGAACCCAGGCTGGGATTAACATGGAAATATGCACCCAATCATTCTTTCAGCATAGGATATGGGAATCATAGCCAGTTGGAAATGCTCCAGATCTATAGGGCCCGTAAACAGCACGGGAATGGATATACGGAACCTAATAAAAATCTGGGGTTCTCCAGGGCTCATCATCTTGTCCTGGGATACGACTGGAAAATCAATGAAAACCTGCACTTACGGATTGAACCTTATTACCAATATTTATATCACATACCTGTAGCACCTGACAGCTCGTTCTCACTCATCAACCTTGACAAAAACTGGTTCATCAACGATTCGCTGGTTAACAAAGGTACAGGTGTAAATAAAGGTATCGACATAACATTGGAGCGGTTTCTGCAACAAGGTTATTACTATCTGGTTACAGCTTCCATTTTCGATTCGAAATACAAAGGGGGAGATGGCATCGAACACAACACCCGTTATAACAAACACTTTGTATTTAACCTGTTAGGTGGAAAAGAGTGGACATTGAATAACAAGAACCTGTTAAGTGTCAGTGGTAAACTAACCTTTATGGGAGGAGACAGGATAAGTCCCCTGGACGAAAAAGCATCCCTCGTGAAAAAGGAAGCCGTATATGATGAAACCAGGGCTTT
>DATBXH010000053.1:0-2233 GCA_036514375.1 Bacteroidales bacterium
AAGAAACTCGAGCAGATGAAAGTTGAGGCGGAGAATGCTTCGTTACAGCGTATTCCTACCGAAACCAAAACACTTCCTGTAGATGCTGCTGTGAAGGTTTTAAAACTGATTGAGGAGTTCGAAGAGGATGATGATGTACAAAATGTTTACCATAACCTTGAGGTGACTGACGAAATAATGGATGCCATGGAGTAAAAGTTTTCGTTTTCAATAGTTTGTGATAAATATCTTTATATTTTTAAAAAATTACGAATTATTTTTGAGTAAATAAAATTTTTACACTATTTTAGCGCCGGTTTTGAAAGTACTAAATATGAAAAACTCAATGCATATCATTCTTTCAGGTAATAACCTGTATAAACATCTCAAACAGATGTCCTGAGAATGGTGTGTTTGAAATAATAATGAAATTAGATCAGGAGCCATTCTCGTAAAAAGGAATGGCTTTTTTAATTTATTTAAAAACAGATTGAATAGCGTATGCAAGATGGTTATCCTGGTGCCGCAGGTTTGTACAATCCGGCACATGAACATGACAGTTGCGGAGTTGGTTTGGTAGTGCAGATCAAGGGGGGCAAATCTCACGATATTATTGAGCGAGGACTGCAGGTACTTGAAAACCTTAACCACCGTGGTGCCGAGAGCGCTGATGGCGTAACTGGTGATGGAGCTGGTATTTTAATGCAAATACCTCACGAATTCTTTAAATCATTTGGTTTTTCACTTCCAGAACCCGGTCAATACGGGGTGGGTATGGTGTTTCTTCCAAAAGATAAAGCTCAGGCCGATGCATGTTTAAAACATCTTACCGAAACTATTAAGAAGGAAGGTTTGAATGTGTTGGGGGTACGCGATGTTCCTGTAAATAGTAGTATTCTGGGAGAGATTTCGAGAGAGACGGAACCGGATATAAAACAAATTTTTGTTGCAGGTATCAGTGATCAGGAATCGCTTGAGCGTAAACTTTACGTTGTTCGTAAAAAGGTTGAAAAGTTTATTAACCAAAGCAATCTTGCCAATAAGAAGGCTTTTTACCTTACCAGCCTTTCAACAAAAAAAATTGTATATAAAGGTATGCTTACCTCGTTGCAGCTCAGGCTTTATTTTCCTGATCTGACCAACGAGAAAATGACCAGTGCTATTGCTTTGGTGCATTCAAGATTTAGTACCAATACTTTCCCAACATGGGATCTGGCACAGCCTTTCCGGATGCTGGGACACAATGGTGAAATCAATACCATTAAAGGTAACCGGTTTTGGATGCAGGCTCGTGAATCAATCCTTAAAAGCGAGGGTCTTGGCGATCTTAACGAGTTATATCCAATCATTGAAGCAGGGAAGAGTGACTCCGCTTCATTCGATAATGTATTTGAATTCCTGAATATAGCAGGAAAATCACTTCCTCAAACATTAGCCATGATGGTTCCCGAATCGTGGAACATGAAAAACCCGATTTCAAATGAGCTGAGGGCTTTTTATGAATACCATGCAACCATGATGGAACCATGGGATGGTCCGGCCACCTTGCTGTTCTCTGACGGACGTTATGCAGGCGGTACGCTCGATCGTAACGGGTTGCGTCCATCGCGTTATATCCTTACCAAAGATGACCTACTGGTAGTTGCCTCTGAGGTTGGTGTTCAAACATTTGCTCCGGATCAGATCAGGGAAAAAGGTCGTTTGCGTCCCGGAAAGATGATTATGGTTGATACGGTGGAAGGAAAACTATATTACGATCCTGAAATCAAGGAGAAACTTGCCAAAGAAAAACCTTATGTGGAATGGCTTCGCCAGAACAGGGTTAATATTGAAGAATTAGCTACTGCAAAGGAAATATCCCCTGCTGTAAAAGACTACGATAAACTCATTCGCACCTTCGGATATAACAAAGAAGATATTGAGGAATTAATGATTCCGATGACTGTTGAGGGTAAGGAACCGGTTTCGTCGATGGGTAACGATACTCCGATTGCCTTGTTTTCGAATAAACCGCAGCGGTTATTTAATTACTTCAGGCAATTGTTTGCTCAGGTTACCAATCCCCCAATTGACCCGATACGTGAAGAATTGGTAATGACCCTTACCGGTTTTATTGGATCGACTCAGCAGAATATGCTCGATGCCCAACCGGACAGTTGTAAAGTGATTAAGCTGAAGAATCCGGTTATTACAAATACTCAGTTCGATATTATCAAGAATCTTCGTTACAAAGGGTTTTCGACGGTTGTTATTC
>DATBXH010000054.1:0-2254 GCA_036514375.1 Bacteroidales bacterium
TTTTAAGAAGATCATCCTTGCAGAAAATGATTGAGCCATCAGAACTTAATCCGAATTATGGACTAGGAACAATGATAGAGAATGTTGACGGTCAGCTAACATACGGACATTATGGCAATATCTTATATAATTCGTACGTAAACTATTTTCCTGAAGACAAAATAAGCATTGCCGTTATGGAAAATAATGCAGCCGTTTTGGCAGAAAGTGTTATGATCGATTTATACAGGGCTTATAAAAATTACAAATCAGAGCCTCAGAAGCCCAAAATAGAGGTAACATGCTATCCTGTTCCGTTCAACAGTTCAGTAACTTTTAGCTACGAGTTGTACACCAATGCAAAGGTCGCGTTGAGAATTAGCAACATGTTTGGAAAGGAAGTAGCATTATTCCAAAACTGCGAAGGGCAAACCGGCAAGCATACAATAATTTGGGATGGCAATGATACGCAAAGAAAGCCTGTTCCTAATGGCGTTTATTATTACACATTTATAGTTGACAAGGAAATTTACAGTGGCGTTATTGTAAAGCAATGAGTTCCTTAATATATCAAAGTAGTTGAGGAAGTACACACTTTCCCAACTACTTTGATAGTAATTAACGCTAATAACTATTTGTAAAGGCCAAAACATTGTTGGAAGACGTTAATTATTTGTTCCGGACTATAAAATTAAAACTATTGATAAACTACTGAAAATCGGACTTTTGAGTCTTTTGTTTGAATTTACAATACCATCGATTATTACGGAGCAATCAATCAGCACTTTGATCTTTCGTTTTTTTTTTCTTAATTAGCTTATTGTCTCCAGAGTATTATTCGATTCCCTAATAACTATTACTATGTTTTCGAAGATACGGCACCTCTCATTACTAACACTTTTAATATCAATATCTTTCTCTGCAATTAGAGCTCAGTTGCCAGATACATCCATGTCCAAGATATTTTCAATGGATATCGAGGAGTTAATGAATACTAAGGTAAACATTGCTACTAAGACAGATAAATCAATTAGCGAAACTCCCGGTGTTACTTCTGTCATTACAGCCGAAGAAATCAAAAATATGGGAGCAAGGGAGCTTGAAGATATTCTTCAAATTATTCCGGGCTTTGAAATTATGAAAAGCATCAATGGCTACTATGGTTTAGGTATAAGAGGCGTAAAAGATTCAAGAACAACCTCTAAATTATTGATGATGATCGATGGAGTTCCTTATAATGACGTATTTTATGGAAATTCAATTGGTTTCGGGTATGATATCAATGTTGATGTAATTGAACGGATTGAAATTATAAGGGGACCAGGCTCTGCACTATACGGACGAAATGCTTTTAGTGGAGTTATAAATATTATAACAAAGAATGCTAATAACAATGGACGATCATTTGTAAAACTTTCAGGTGGGAACTTTAACACCAAAATGCTTTCTGGTTATTATGGCTATAAGGAGAAAAAATTTAGTGCATCTTTCTCGTTTCGACGGCTTTATACAGACAATACCAATACTAAATTTGATAATGGACAGGGCGACACTGCATTATGGAATATTTACCGCAACAACTTTGTAACAAGTGCTAACGTTGGGTTAGGTAAGTTTATGCTCTCGGGGACCTATTTTAACCTGAAAGGTGGAGCCTTATTCAATAATAATAAACTATTAAAAAGATCAGGTAATATTTCGTTGTCTTATAACAACAGCATAAGCCCCCGTCTTTCGCTTGATGCAAAAGTATACTATCATAACGAAAAGTACATCGAGGATGCAGAACAGATGAAACCAGGTGTAATTCCATTATATCCTGAAGGAATCTACTACAAGCCGGAATTTAATGAATATTTGTACGGGATTGAGACTGAGATGAAATATAAAATAAGTTCAACAAATGATTTACTTTTTGGTATTCAAGCAGATATCCATGGAGCTAAAGATGTAATTATTTATTCAAATGTGAATTTCGCCGATTTTTCACCTCTTCCTGGAATAGGCAGAAACAATGAGGTTATGTACCTACCAGGGTGGTTCGATAAAAATGGCCATGAGTATAATAACTTGGCTTTTTTTGCTCAAGATATGTGGTATGCAACTAAAGCGTTATCTTTTATTTTTGGTGCACGTTATGATATTGATAGCCAAATTGGAAGCATTTTCAATCCAAGGGCTGGCATCGTCTGGACACCTGTTAAACAGGCGTACATAAAATTATTGTATGGAAAGGCGTACCGAGCCCCTACTCCAAGTGAACAATATCAGACAT
>DATBXH010000055.1:0-3063 GCA_036514375.1 Bacteroidales bacterium
ATAAAAATCAATCATCCAACCGTAGGCTCTTATGAAATAGGTTCGAATAAAACGAAAAAATGATTCGAAAATGTAAATGTTATAAAAAACTTAAAATGTGTGATTTATGTAAAAGATGTTTATTTCAGGTCGAATAATATATCAAATATAGTCGAGAAATGTTTGGTTTTTTAGGGTTAAGATGTAATTTAGTCAGTGATAATTGAGTACTGAAACTAATTAAACTCTAATTTCTAATTAAAACTACTAAATATGAAGCAACTGAGATTGATTACGGGTATTGCGTTATTGTTTGTTAGCTTAATAGTCCATGGTGGAGGTATTGTGACCAATACAAACCAAAGTGCTGCCTGGGTTCGCATGTTTGCAAGGGATGCATCCCAGGACATTGATGCAGTTTATTATAATCCGGCAGGATTGACGGCATTAAAACCAGGATTGTATTTCTCACTAAATAACCAAACGCTTTTTTCAACGAGAACCATTAAAAACAATTATTCGGCTTTACGAAACCATGAGTACACCGGCGATGTTTCTGCTCCGATATTTCCGGGAATATATGCCGCTTACAGTACAGGTAAGTTTGTTGTTTCATTTGGGTTTAACCCGGTAGGAGGTGGAGGAAATGCCACATATGATAAAGGCTTACCGTCTTTTGAAATTGGTGTGGCGGATCTTAAACCTGCTCTGGCTGCCAAAGGAGTCACTCAATATTATTCTGACGTTTATTTTAAAGGATCTTCGGTTTTTTATGGTTATCAACTGGGACTTTCTTACAAAATTAACGATAAGATTTCGGTATATGCCGGCGGACGTTATGTTTATGCAGTTAATAAATATTCCGGTTATCTGAAAAACAATACGATTTATGGAGACGCAACTAAACTTGGCTCGGCTATATTGCCTGCTTCCACGTTTTTCTTAGGTGCATCTGCTCAGGCTGCGGGTGGAGCAAATAGCGTTCAGCCTTTATTGGCCCAATTAGGAAGTGCCACACTTGCCCAGGCTCAAGGAGCAGGAGTTATCACGGCAACTCAGAAAGCCCAGATTGAAGGAGGATTGCTTTCGATGGGAATTGATCCGACAAACCTGACCATACAGCAGGTATATAATGATTATAAATTAAAAGCTTTGGATTATTCCAACAAGGCTAAGTTGCTGCGGGATCAATCGGCCGATGTTAAGCAATCGGGCTCCGGATTTAACCCAATCATCGGTGCTAATTTTAATCTCATGGATGGTAAACTCAATATTGGTGTGAAATATGAGTTCAAAACCAAGATAACTCTTACCAATAATACCAAAATAGATTTAACTACCGGTTATGTAGTTGATTCTACTAATTTTGTAAATACCGATAGTATTTCTCAGTTCCCCAATAAGGCAAAAACAAGATCGGATATGCCTGCCTTATTTACACTTGGCGCTTCCTATCAGCTATTTAAGAAGCTAAAAGTGGCTGCAGGTTTCCATTATTACTTTGATAAGAATGCGGATTACGGACGTTCTTTAAATGGTGTGGTTGTTGAGAATAATACGGTCATAAAAAGTAATAATTACGAGTTTGCGCTTGGCGCAGAATATAACCTTACCGAAAAAATATTAGTCAGTGCCGGTTATTTGTATGCAAAAACCGGTGTGATGGTCGGTTATAATACCGATCTGAGTTATGCATTGAGTTCAAATTCCTTTGGTTTGGGTGGAAAAATTGTGCTTATGCCAAAAGTAGACCTTGAACTTAGTTCGTCATACACATGGTATATTCCCGGTTACAAATATTACGATCATACCATTCCTACCACCCCTCCGCAAACTGTTTCACTCAAAGAAAAGTATTACAAGGATGTGTTGATTTTTGCCGTTGGGCTTAATATTAAACTTTCGAAGGCTGAGTAAAATAATTGCCTGTTTGAAAAGCTATTGGTAGGTTTTAAACCTGCCAATGGCTTTTATATTTAAACCGATTAAAAATCAAAATTTATACTTTGTAAGTATGCTTGATTCAAATATATATCTATCATGTTCTAAGAATTGGGAAAATTGACTGCTACATTTGATATAACCGACCACTCCAAAAGTTAAGGAAAACCAAAACCTATTTCTATTCTTTTTGTTCTACAACGTCTTTCAATAGATGAATTGTTTATGTAAGCCTGTTGATGGGGTATAGACACTATTCATTCTATTTACAGTCGTCATTTTTAATCTATTTAATTCTTAGAATATTAACTAATTATCATTTATTAAATACCGTACGATTCATGATTTCAAGGCAAAGGATAGAGCCACATATGCCTTGTTTATCAAATGTAATTCAGCCTTAATAAGGACTTCCCATGTTTTCGGATCAACACATTGATGCTATGAACTAAAATTTATTGTACTCAATTAATTTTTAAATTATGATTAGGTATTTGGACCAAAAGAGAAAGACACAGGGTGATTCCTATTTAAAAATCGGATTCCTATTTTTTTGTTTGGTGTTTGCGAACTTTTCTGTTTATGCACAATCAACAGTAAAAGGTCAGATTACTGACGCCAAGACTGGCGAGCCTTTACCTGGTGTCAGCATCCAGGTGGAAGGTACAACTACTGGTACCGTTTCGGATGTAGACGGTAAATATTTCATTACTGTTCCATCGAATGCTACTACATTAGTGTTTTCTTATGTTAGTTATGTTTCGACCAAGATGCCGGTGGAAGGCAAGCAGGAAATAAACGTTTCGCTTGTACCCAATATTCAGTCTCTTGATCAGGTGGTTGTCATTGGTTATGGGACTATGAAAAGATCGGACCTTACCGGTGCTGTTTCGTCAGTTAGTGGCAAGGATTTGAATAATACGCCGGTTACATCTACTGCCGAGGCAATAACCGGCAGGATGGCAGGGGTTCAGGTAACCACTACGGATGGTTCTCCTGACGCGGATGTTTTGATCAGGGTTAGGGGAGGAGGCTCTGTCACTCAGGATAACTCTCCGCTTTACATTGTTGATGGTTTTCCAGTAGATAAAATCAGTGATATTGCACCAACAGATATTGCCAGCATCGATATTTTGAAAGATG
>DATBXH010000056.1:0-2629 GCA_036514375.1 Bacteroidales bacterium
CGGTTTAAGGAAGTTGTTGTGGAACAGGAACAGAACAAACCGCTGCGTAGAGAATCAGATATCAGTCATTATTCCACCGATCCTTTAAAGATGATTAATCTGCCGCAGATGGGCGAAAACGATTTGTTCCGGTCGTTACAGTTACTTCCGGGTGTTGACGCCACCGGAGAAACCAGCGCGGGGTTATCCATCCGCGGATCGATGCCTGAACAAAACCTGGTGGTTTTTGATGGTTTTAATCTGTATCATGTGGATCATTTCTTTGGTGAATTCAGCGCGTTAAACCCCGAAATCATCAGGAACGCCCAGTTGTTTAAAGGCGGTTACGAGGCGAAATACGGAGGCAGGGCAACGGGAATGGTGTTGTTGACTTCGCGGACGGGTAACCTCAAAAAGCCAACGTTCAGTGTGGGTTTAAATATGCTTAGCTCGAATGCGGAGGCCGAGATTCCGCTGGGAAAGAAAGTGTCTTTGTTATTGGCAGGCAGGCGGTCGTATACCGACATTCTGAAAAGCAATGTGTATCATTCCATCTTTAAATCTATCCGCAGCAACTCGGACGAGAGTATCATGAATTTTGGCGGAGTTTACGAGAATATCAGTAACAACAGCACACCCGATTTCTATTATTACGACACGAATGCCAAGCTTAGCTATTTCCCGAACGATAAAAGCATCATTACATTCAGCTTTTACAAAGGCTCGGATAATTTTTCCATTGCCAATTCTCATAGCGGGACCATCTATTCTTCCACCGCTGTTAACAGGACCAATTGGGGAAATACAGGAGGTAGTGTCCGATGGGCCAAACAATGGGATGCCAGGTTTTACAGTAATTTTAGTGTGGGTATTTCGGAATTTTCCAATATCTACCGTAATCAGGGCAATTATTATCTTATCAACTCACAGCCTTACGGGATCGATACCCGTGAAACCAATACCATTGACGATATCACTTCAAATTTCCACAACGAACTGAGGCTTTCCAATGGAAACAAACTTGAATTCGGCTTGCAAGCCACCAATCACAGGATTACCTATCATCAGTCCATCGATTCTACCCAGCAGGGAACCATGGAAAATACCGGTTCCGAAAATTCCTTCTATTTGCAGGACGAATACCGGCCATCTTCCCACGTGTTGGTAAATCCGGGCATGCGTGTTACGTATAGCAATCTTGCGAAAGAAACATTTATCGAGCCGCGATTGTCGGCAACCTGGTTTTTATCCGGTCAGTTTTCTCTCAAAGCTGCCTATTCGCGAAACAGCCAGTTGATCAACAAGAGCAGTTTCAATGATAATGAATTTTACAGGGATTTCTGGTACAATGCCAACGATAGTAATTTAAGGCCACTTACCTCCACCCACTACATTCTCGGAGGTTCGTTTTCAAACGATGTTTTTGATTTCGATGTTGAGTGCTATTACATGAAATTCAATGGTCTCAGCACCATCAAGCAAAGCAGCGATCAGAGCCTGATGTCCCTTCAGAAGGACTTTTTTACAGGAACAGGAACTTCCAGGGGAGTGGACGTATTTCTTTATAAAAAAACCGGATGGTACAACGTGTGGATAAGTTACTCCTTTAATAAAGCGGAAAATACATTTTCGGCACTGAATAACGGAAAAACGTTCCCGGCCGACAACGACCAAAGGCATGAATTTAAGATTGCCAATATTTTCAATTACAAGCAATGGACATTCTCTGCCGTGTGGATATATGGTTCGGGTAAACCTTATACCGGCGATAACAATGGTTTTTTCCTGAATCTTCCGGATGGCACACAACGGTTTTTTCAACCCGATCCCGTGCCAAATGCATTGCGTTTACCCAGTTATCACCGGATGGATGTTTCCTGTTCCTATTTGATGAAAAGTTCGTGGTGCAATGCCAGGATAGGAGTTTCCATCATCAATCTTTATGATCACAGGAATACCAGATCGCAATATGATAATACGCTGGTGACTTATGATAAAAACGGGCAGCAGACCTGGGTGATTAACCGGATCAATACGAATTCACTGGGATTTACGCCAAACTGTTTCTTTACGATTACCTTTTAACATGAGAACTTGTCTGATAGGTTGGTGGATAATAATAATGATGACTGGCGGCTGTACAAAGGAAACCTCGCAGAACAGCATGCTGGTGGTGGAAGGATACCTTTACGCAAACAGGACATTGGATACCATACGCATTGCTGAAACTGCAAACGGCGATCGTCCTTTTTATCCCGGACCTGTTTTAGGGGCAAATGTAAGCCTGGAAACCAATGGAGTAACGTATAAGCTTACAGGTCTGGAAGGCCGCCCCGGAATATACACATATACCGGCAGTAACCTTGTGATCAAACCGGGCGTCACCTATCATTTGACTGTAAAATCCGGCGATCGTGCTTTAGCTGCCCAAACCGTCATTCCTTCTTCTCCGCCCAATCCTGCATTGACAAACGATACAATTATCGCCACCGGTACAGTTACTCCCCTTAACATTTCCAAGACATATACATTGCTGACATGGGATCAAACGGCAAGTTACACGTTTATCATGCGGAAATATGAGGAAAAAGATACTGTAACCATTGACCTTCCGGGTTTCGGTATCGATCATTATACACCGTATTATCTT
>DATBXH010000057.1:0-4665 GCA_036514375.1 Bacteroidales bacterium
GTTCCAAGCCATATCCCCCCTATCCTATCTTGATGGATTGAAAAAACATAACCGTTGGTAAAATAATCCCGAAAACCGGTGTGAGCATTATACCTCACGATTGAGTTTGAAGCCGTACCTATCCAAAGGTCGTTGTCCTTATCCTGATAAAGAGAAATAATCTCATTTACGGGCGAACTTCCATCAACAGGAATACCATTCAAATGCTCAACGCGGTACGCTTCATCTGGTTTATAAATTAATTTATCCAAACCTTTATTGGAGGTTCCAACCCACACAATACCTTGTCCGTCTCCGTTTAATGCGGTAACCTGGTTATCACTCAGGCTTCCGGTCTTATTAGGAAGGTTAAGGATGTGAGCAAACTTCTTGCGGAACAAATCCAGTTTATTGCAACCCTGACTTTCAGTACCTATCCATAGCACTCCCGTATTATCAAGCAATAAAGAATTCACGATATTGTCGCCAATACTTTGAAAGTCAAAAGGATTATTTCTATATATTGTCACCTTATCATTGGGCTCAATCTTAACGAGTCCACCGCCATGAGTACCTACCCATAAATTTCCGGAAGGATCGGGTTTAAGAGCATCCACCCGGTTAATAAATAAATGATGGTTTCCTCTTTGTCTGTCGTTATAAAACGTTTGGCTGTAACTGTCTCCTTCCTTGTCTTGCGGACTCAGTTTCACTAACCCGTTAAAAGTTCCAACCCATAGCACACCGTCGGGTTCCATCAATGTTGAAGTTACAATGCTATTGTCAGATTCTCCCAAACCTATCCGGTTGAATTGATTTGACTGTTTATCATAGAGATAAAGTCCTGACTCAACGCCAACGAGTAACTTATGATCAGCAAAACGCTTTAGAGAAATAACCGAAAGAACCCGTTTCGTTTTATTTGCAGCACTTCCATTAACTGCTTTATAAACGGCAGTGGTACTGACATTTTTAAAATCGTATCTTCCGATATCTTTGCGAAAACTCCCTTTTAACAAACCTTCGGAAGTACCCACCCAAAGTGTACCATTTTGATCTTCATAAATATCTCTGACAATATTCTCATAATTCAAATTATCATAACGGGTGAACTTGTCAGTGGCCTGATCATAATAGTTCAATCCTCCTCCGCGAGTTCCAATCCAAAGATTGCCGGCAGCATTGACATAGATAACAGTGATTTCGTTATTGCTAAGGCTATTCGTATCCTGAGGATTGTTCTTAAATGTGATAAAATCGTAACCATCATAACGATTTAGACCATCGCGGGTCCCAATCCAGATAAAACCCATCTTATCCTGAACCATGCTAAAAACTGTGGATTGCGATAAGCCCTGCGCAGTTGAAACAGTCTCAAAACGAACATCACCCTGCGTTTCCAACGATTGTGAATGCACATAACTCCCGGAAAACAGATGCAGCCAAAGGGCTAACAGGCAAATTATCCGGTGAGAACAAATCCAGGTCATCAGTAGGTAATTGTGGGTGTAAATTTAATATTTAAGAAATAATAACCACGATTTTCAATCAGATTCTGACTAATCTGTTTTTGAGTCCTAGGATACCCTTACTATTCAAACGATCTGTAACGACTAGCGTGTTTTTCACTTCCTCTTTATCCTCAACACCGTCAGCGAGTATGGTTTAAACTCCATGCTAAAATTGTTTGAAAAGCCACTATATTCCTCTGTTTTCGGATAAATATCAGTAGGATCTTTAAAGGTGTTCTCTGCCTCTTTGGATTTAGCGGAAAGGGTTATGATCTCTCCACGAGATTCAATTGCTCCTGAATTATATAGCTCTATGGAGGTCTTGAAAAGAACAGGCTCGGCATTTACAACTTTTACCACAATCTCATTTTTCCCCTGATCGAGCCCTGCGATGACATAACGCTTTTCAATTTCCTTTATCTTATACGTCAACATGGATTGCCCGTCGATAAAGCACTCTACTACATCGCCATGAATTGTTACTTTCAGGTCATACCAACGATCGTCGGCCACTGTAAAAGGCACAGTAATGCTCACCGGTGAACCGACACCTCCTTCCACTTTCTCCACTACTATTTCTTTGTTATTATTGGCTCCTATATTTAACTGGTAATAATTCTCACGATCCGCTCCTCCGAAGATCAATCCGAAGCCCTCATCTCCTTTGGTCTTTTTAGCCTTCACTTCAATAGTACAATCCTCGAAGGATTTATTACGAAGAAAAGTGTAACGATGAGCCTCCACATCGCCCTGGATATATGTATTTCCTTCAACCCTCCAGTGACCATACACCGGTTCCCAATCATTCTGATTATTGATAAAATCAGCTTTAAATACCTGGGTTCCGTTTTGCCGTACTGTGAAATCCTCATAAATAACCTGGGTTTTGGAAGCGGCTAAACCCAATGAGCCTTTAAAGGTCTGTTTGAGTAAATCGGCACCTGTGAGATGAAGCTCTGTCTTCAGATTAACGTCGGGCCGGTTCTCTGAGAACAGCTTCTGAACGTAATACGATGATCGTCCAAATACTTGCCGGTTATTTAACCAGATCAGGTTTACGGGCCAGTTGCGTGCATTGGAATTCTCAATCAGAGGTGCGTAAGAACACATCATCACCAAGTCCGAGTTTCTCTCCATACCTGTCATGAATGCTGCCTCGCTGAGGGCTCCATCCATATTCCCATTACCTACCCCCTTATTGCAGGCGTACTCACCCACATATACTCTAAAGTCCGATCTGGGTTGAATTGTATCGAACAAACCGGTATGCTCATAGAACCATTTCGGTGTTCTGTAGAAATGAGGGTCTATCATGTCAGCTTTCTCAAGCCATTTAACCTCATTATCATATCGTAAGGATGAGATTACGGATATCTGTGGGTATTTTGCCTTAATCGCTTTGTAAAATGTATTATAACGTTGGGCGTATAAAGGCCCGTAATTCTCGTTGCCTACTTCTATATACTTCAACGGGAATGGTGCAGGATGACCATTGGCAGCGCGTTTCTTGCCCCAGGTTGTCGTGGTATCTCCAATGGCATATTCGATGGCATCAAGAGCATCCTGAATAAACGGTTCTGCCCCTTCTTCGGTACAATAATCACCATTCCGGTTGGCACAGGCAAACCCCGCATTACATACAAACATAGCGGCAGCCCCAATATCTTCACAAAACTGTAAATACTCATGATAACCAAACCCATACGAATTACGATAACCCCAGAGATCAAAAGCTCCGGGCCGGGTAACCGGATCACCCAGGGTTTCTTTCCATTTAACGCGGTCGGTGAGTGTAAGTCCCTCCACAATGCATCCTCCGGGCCAACGAATAAAAGCAGGTTTCAGGTCGGCAATTTTCCGGGCCACATCCTCCCTAAGTCCATTTTTACGGTTTTTAAAGGTCTTTTCAGGAAACAGCGACACATAATCCACCCAAACCTTACCGGGCGCATTGAAACTCAGGACAAACTTAGCTTTTGAATCGTTAGCCCTGACCGTGAGTGTGCAGGTATATTCATTCCAGTCGCCGTTATTTTTCACAGTAAATTCGTGTCTGGTAATCGCCTCGCCATCCTCGTTCCTTATCCTGGCTGTTACTGTTCCCTTATAGTTCTTATCTGCCCTGAGATAAAAACGAAGATCATATTTTTCATTCTTGACCACAGCCATCCCCCAGTATCCATCGTTGATCAACTCCACGGGATCTTTCGCCTGGGCACGGAGAATATGAATAGCCATGGAATGAGGTGTAGCTGCATTAAGTGGGGTATCCGTTGTTAACTTCATGAAAGCACGAGCCATGGGGGCCTGTTTCAACGTCCACCCGGGCCATTTGTTAATGGTATCCCAGGGTAATTTCCAGGCACCTATGGTTCCTTTCAGGTAATTAGGCTTACGGGGTGGAATTAAGGAACCGTTTTCCACTTTGCAGGAATCAGGAATATCCCTGTCTTCGAATCCCCTGTTTTGTATCATTTCAGCATACAGTCCGCCGTCACCGGAGTGATTTATTTCTTCAAAAAAAACGCCGTACATCGAGGGTGATATGACAGCACCTTTTTGCGAAATATCAATCTTTATAAGGTTCTCCTGAGATATACCGGGCTGTTGATTAAGCCACAAGATAATCAACAAAGAAAGAGAAGTTAAGGCTTTCATAAGGTTATTCATAAACTTTCAGGACGAAAGATACTCGATATAAACGGTTTTGCAAAAAGGTTATGATGGGAGCGGTTGATATTGAAATATCAAACAAAATTGATTGAAACTATACCTAGCTATATTGCTGAAACACCAAAATTTTATTCTTGTCTACCGCAGAGATATTGTTGATGTCAACGATGGACATCTCAGTTACAAAAAGGTCGATTGTTGATGTTTGCAATGGGCCTATTGATAACCCAAAAGCCAATTGTAAAATAAACTATGAATGAAAAAATGCCCTAAAGAAATTTCAGTATGATATCGGAAAATAGAAGACCTGAACTTCCCGTCCAGGAGTATTGTTGTCCGATCTGTTACTTATTGCCTGCAGGATCGCCATAGAATGTGCCGCGGCCATGGGTACCAACATAAACCCTCCCATATTTCTTGGGATCACCGGTGATTTGTAATACCAATCCCCATTGATGCTGATTGTCGTTGATGCGTACCCAGTTTTCAGCAATATCGTCGG
>DATBXH010000058.1:0-3725 GCA_036514375.1 Bacteroidales bacterium
CAATAAATAGCAACTTCCCTGCCGCAATACTTTTCCACCAAATACAGTAACAAGTTCAGAAAAGAATAAGCTCCGCCGTTAGTATAAATCCCGTCTTCCTCCGTAATCAGTTTATCTGCCACCAGATTCACTTTTGGAAATTGTTCCCTGAATTGATCACATGCCAGCCAGTGCGTAGAACAATATTTTCCATCGAGCAAACCTGTTGAGGCAAGGAGAAATGCACCCGTACAAAGACTGGCAACTTCCGCACCGCATTTATATTGTTCAACAATCCACCTTTCGAATACCTTATTCTTATTGAATGTTTCCCGGTTCAATCCTGCCGGAGGAATAATGATCAGATCCGTCTTCTTTACATCATTAAAATTGATATCCGGCTGAACGGAAAACATGCCGCCATGCAAATCCGCCTTTTTCGAATTACCAACCAATTCAACTTTAAAGGCAGGCTTTTTCCCAAAGTTCTCCATATATCGATTCACTACGGAAAACATTTTGCAGGTTCCGATAACACTAATGATGGTATTCTGGATGATTTCTCCTTCGGGAATAAGAATAGAAACGTGTCGCATCTTTATTTTTTCTGTAAATATAATGAAAAGAGATGTCGCATTAAACCCCCAAAGTTGTCGTCCGACACAACCATGTATTGCCTTTTACGACATTAATTTTGTAAACATTATTTCATAAACCTTTAAAATAAAACCAAAATGAGAAACTCGATATATTGGGTTGAAATCCCGGCCAAAAATTTTGAAAGAGCAAAAAAATTTTACGAAACTGTTTTCAATATAGAAATGATTTTAGTGCCAATGGCGCGGGGAAAATATGCGATTTTCCCGCTCGATAAGCAGGCTCTGGGAGCAGGTGGGGCCATTGTAGAAGGAAACGGTTACGAACCTTCTGAAAAAGGAGCTGTTATCTACATCGACAGAGAAGAAGACCTTGATATTCCTCTATTGAAAGTAGAAAAAGCAGGAGGAAAAATTCTTTTCCCTAAAACAAAAAACAATGATAACCCCGACTCCGGATATATTGCCCAGTTTACAGACACGGAAGGAAACAGAATCGGATTGCATTCGAAATGAAACTATATTGAAATAAAAACCATGACTCAAATAGACCCAATATGGAAAATAAAAATTACACCATCGCAAATTACGCTGTGGTAATTGAGATTGCAAAATCTCCGAATGATGTTTTTAATCATATCATCTATGATGTTTCTAAATTTTGGCCGGAAGAATTTGAAGGAGAAAGCGCCAAACTAAATGACGAGTTTGTATTTAGGTCAGGTGGAACACACTATTCAAAAAACAAGGTGGTTGAATTTGTGCCGGATAAAAAAGTGGTATGGCTTGTAACCAAGAGCATACGCAAAACAGACAACTTTGACTGGACAGGAACAAAAATGATTTTTGAACTAACACCCAAAGGTGATCATACCCTGCTCAAATTTACTATTGATGGCCCTATACTCGAGAATGAATATGACAGATTAGTTCAGATATGCGATATGGTCATTAAAGAGTCCCTTTACAACTTTATAACCCGTGGTAAGGTGAGTAAATTTTAACGGAAAAGTCTTAATTCATAACCAGGAATTAAAAAATGGCAAACAACAATTACACAGCAACAATTGAAGTTGCTAAATCAGCCAGAGAGGTTTTTAACCATGTTAATGATGTTTCGAAATGGTGGGCTAGAAGTGCGGAAGAAGCCTTGTCCGGTCAGCAAACCGTATTCGAAGGACAAAGCACAAAACTTAATGATGAATTTATCATAAGATCAGGAGACCGGCACTATTCAAAACAAAGATTGGTCGAGGTTATTCCGGATAAACGAGTGGTATGGCTGGTTACCGATTGTAAAATCAACTGGCTGGAAAAAGATAAAACCGAATGGTTGGACACAAAAATGATTTTTGAAATAGCTGCCCACCAGGATAGTACCGTTCTTAGATTCACACACGAGGGTCTTGTTCCTGGAATAGAATGTTATACCAATTGTGAAAAAGGTTGGGATTTTCTCATCAAAGAGAGGTTATTCCATTTCATCAACAACGATAAAACGAAGTAAAATGAAAAATAAAAATTATCACAAAACAATTACGGCAAATGTTTCGGCCGAAGAGGCATATGAAAAAATATGCCAGGTAAACGAATGGTGGACTACCAGCTTCAAGGGCAGTGCAAAAAATCTGAATGATGTTTTCAGTGTTCACTTTGGAGAAACCCGCGTAAGTTTTAAAGTAGTGGAAATCATTCCAACCAAAAAAATGGTATGGTTGGTTACCGATTGCTTTTTGCATTGGCTCCGTAACAAAACCGAGTGGACAAACACGAACATTGTGTTTGAAATTTCAGAGAAAAAAAATCAAACCAGGATCGACATGACGCATGTCGGTTTGGTCCCAGGCATGGAATGCTACGAAAACTGCGAAGAAGGATGGAATGAATACATCGGCGAAAGCATTCCTAAACTTTTAGCCAAGGGAAAAGGAGTATTGTTTGAGGAGTCGCGCGGAAAGTAGATTATGTTATAAAAACGTTGATATTGAACCGGATCATGGGTGATAATTCCTATAGCTGTTTTATCATACCTTTTTTATCCCTAAAATACTTTTCATTTACCAAATCATCAGATCGCCTTTCAAATACGACCCTTTTCCTTTTGACCCTCAAAAATGAAATTAGAGCTATATTGATACCTGTAATTAAGATAATATAGTACTCGGCCAGATTCAACAATTCTTTTACGGGTATAAACAAAAGTAATAAATAAGTTATACTGGAAAGAAAGATGTACATCAATCCCCCAACTAATCCTCCTGCTAATCCTGCCGTTTTCGGAAATCTGCTTAACCCATAGGTAAAGTAGTTATTAAAGATAAAGGCAGACATCATTACCGTAAAAAAAGTAAAGCCGATTAGCGTATACAAACTCTGAACAAACCTAAATGATACAAACATTACTATTATCAGGATAAACTGTACCATATTTGCGAAGAGGACCGTTTTCGAAGAATCAATTTTTATTAACATCTTCCCTAAAAAATTACCAGCCATCCAGGCTATTCCGATTATCAATAGCGAATAACCTACTGTTACTGAACTATAATGAAAGGAATGCTCTATCAGGAAAGGACTTGTTAAGGTAAAAATTAACGCAACACTGTATGCCAAACTGGATAACAATATTGCCAGAATAAAATCGAATGTTCCCAACATGTTTTTGTAGTTTTCAACGATGTTGTTAAGGTGAAATTTCAAAGGTGACTGCAGAGTTTCTCCACCATAAATAAAATCAAGCATAAAACCAATTAGGGATGCCAGACCCAAAAAATAGAAATTATATTTCCATCCAAAATTGGTCTGGATATGTCCGCCAATAAATGGGGCAGTAATTGGTCCAACTGACCAAATGATGGCAAGCAGACTCAGAGAATGTTTTAGTTTCTCACCCTCAAAAATATCAACAAAATAAGCTCTTTTCGCTACCAACACGGCGCCAATACAGATACCCTGTATTCCCCGAAAGAAGTATATAAGATTAATACTAGGAAATATGGCTATCGCAAAACAAGCAAGAGAGAATAACAGTAATGAACCCAAACCAATCTTAAATCGTCCAAAACTATCCAAAAGCACACCTACGAAGAGCTGGCTTAACCCATAACATACTAGATAGATACTCACTGAAGCTTGCATTCTCAGCTCACT
>DATBXH010000059.1:0-3711 GCA_036514375.1 Bacteroidales bacterium
ATTGCCCCCTGAAGTTCGCCCTGTTCATTATCTTTCACTTGGTTGGAGATGATGCCCTGGATGGCAGGCCCCCCGATAGATCCCAGACAATAAGGAATGAGAAAAGCAAACATCATCCATCCGGTATTACAGAAGGCAAAAAACACCAGGCCCAAGGCATTGAGCAGGAGTCCGAGATACACCGATTTCTTCTGCCCCAGGGCAGGGTTAATAATGCGGATCAAACCACCCTGAACAATGGCAAAGAGAACCCCGACAAACGTTAGTGAATAACCAACCATGGCTGCACTCCAGTGAAATACTTCCATGGTAAAAAACGACCAGTTTGATTGAACCGCATGTGCTGCTATATAGATAAAAAAGAGCGAACTTACCAGGCCTGCTACCAAAGGATAACGCTTCAATTGTTTTAGCGATCCCAACGGATTGGCTCGCTTAATATCGAATGCCCTGCGATTATCCTTGCTCAGCGATTCCGGCAATATAAAATAGCCATACAGCCAATTTAACAACGAAATGGTAGCCGCCACGAAAAAAGGAACTCTTAATCCGAACTGACCGGTTACACCTCCAATCAGGGGACCGATGATAAAGCCCAGTCCAAAAGCAGCACCGACAATTCCAAAGTTTTGCGCCCGCTTTTCCGGTGTACTGACATCTGCAATATAAGCAGATGCTGTTGTAAAACTGGCACCCATAATGCCTGCAATAATACGTCCGACAAACAGCCATCCAATGGTAGGAGCAAAAGCCAGTATAAAATAATCGATCCCAAAACCGAAAAGAGAACATAACAAAATAGGCCTTCGTCCGAACCGGTCGCTGAGATTTCCCATCACCGGCGAAAAAATAAACTGCAGTAACGAAAACGTAAACATTAACCATCCTCCGTAAACAGAGGCTATACTTAGGTCTCCATGAATTAACTGACTGATGAGCTTTGGCAGGATGGGTATAATAATCCCAAAACCTATAACATCCAAAAGCATGGTGACGAAAATAAATCCTAAAGCTGGTTTTCGATTGGTAAACATATGAATAAAGTTTTAAGGGTTAACAAATTTTTGGGGACACGACCTGAACGATTTGACAAGTCAGATTGTTCTGTCACAGATAGTGATATATCCTTATAAAGCATCATTGCTTTCTGTTTGCTGCCGAAGGTTAAACTAAAATTAGTTTGTATAGTCACTGATCCGAGTTTTATCGTGTAATTATGTAAGCTTGAATGACCTGTACAAAAATATGGATACAAACTGCCACCAATGGTTGGTAAACCCGACAATAAAAGGGGCGATTAAGACAAATTAATTTAAGAGAAACTTAAGTTGGCCTTAAGTACTACTTTACATACCCACCATAACTTAGACCTGGTAAGAATAAATCAAAACCCTAAAATATCAAGCCATGATAAAAAAAATTACTGCCCTATTTTGCCTGGTCTTTATTTTATTTCAGGTTAGTATCTCAGCGCAGGTAACTACTGCGTCAATAAGCGGCACTGTTCGGGACGATAATGCTGTACTTCCGGGTGCAATTATACAGGCACTGCATGTACCATCGGGTACGCAATATGGAACAGCAGCCCTGGAAAATGGCAGATTTCATTTACCTAATTTAAGGGTAGGTGGTCCCTATAAGATTACGATTACCTTTCTTGGTCACGAGCCAACTGAAATTAACGATGTCTATCTCTCCCTCGGACAGGAAATGGAAGTGAATGCCCTTATGAAAGCCCCAGGTGTAAATATCCAGGAGGTTGTGGTATCCGGCAGACAGGATCCTGTCTTTAATACCGATCACACAGGTGCTGTGACCAATGTGAGCAACCAGGAGATACAAATGATTCCTTCCATTAACAGGAGTCTTAGCGATATGGTACGAATAACGCCTCAAAGCACAGGGAATAATACATTTGCAGGGCGAAACAACTTGTACAACAACCTTACCATTAACGGATCGTTGTTTAATAATGCCTTTGGACTGGCTTCCCTGCCGGGCGGACAAACCAATTCCCAACCGATAAGCCTTGACGCAATAGATCAGGTCCAGGTATCCATGGCACCTTATGATGTCCGGCAGAGCGATTTTACCGGTGCAGGAATTAATGCTGTTACCAGGAGCGGTACAAATGAATATACAGGTTCTGTTTACACGTACTGGAGAAATCAGCAATATATTGGAACAAAAATAGAAAATACAACCGTAGCAAGAAGTAATTTCAATCAGAGCCAAAGTGGTTTCAGATTGGGGGGACCCATAATCAAAAACAAGCTGTTTTTCTTCCTTGAATGCCGAAATGGAACGAAGAAACGAACCTGCACATAACTATGTAGCTGCACGACCGGGACTTTCCGGTTCCAATGTTGCCACCATTCAGGCCAGCACGCTGGATTCACTAAAACAATTTCTCATCAGCAAATTCGGTTACGATCCCGGTTCCTATGAAAACTTTTATTTAAAGACATATAATGATAAATTGTTATTCCGCTTGGATTATAACATTGCCCGGCACCATAAATTAAACATCAGCTACAATTATTTAAAATCATGGAAAGACATTGTGACCAGTACCAGTAATTCCGCGAACAACACGAGATACGCTAATCAAAATACCCTATGGTTTTCCAATAACGGGTACAGAATCAACAACAATATCAACTCTGTCGTGGCTGAGTTAAACAGCATATTTGGCACTTCCCTGTCCAATAATCTGATTGTGGGTTATTCAGGCTTCAGAGACTTCAGAAGCAGCCCCTCCACACCTTTTCCTATGGTTGATATTTTAAATCATGGAATTACCATGACTTCATTCGGATACGAACAATATACTCCTAACAATAAACTGAATACTGATGTTATCCAAGTTTCGGATAATCTGACCATTTATAAAGGAGCTCATACTTTAACCCTGGGAGGCTCGTATGAGCATTATCATTTCGAAAACGGTTTCACACCGCAGTTTTATGGCTATTTTAAATATAATTCACTGAGCGATTTTTATAACGATGTGAATAACCAATCGGCATCCCCTTCCAATTACCAGTTAACCTATTCTGCAGTGGCAGGGGTACCCGTGCCACTGGCGAAGATCAGTGTAGCTCAGATCGGGTTTTATGGCCAGGATGAATGGAAAGTGATCCCAACGTTAAAAGTGACCTTGGGTATCAGGGCTGATCTGCCTTCTTATCCTGCCAGTTTACCTAAAAATCCTGTGCTCGATAATCTTTCCTTCCTGAATTCGGATGAACAATCGGTAAAGATCGATGTAAGCAAGCTCCCGGACATCAAACCATTGTGGTCGCCACGGGTCGGCTTCAACTGGAATGTATTTGGGAATAAAACCACTCAGGTACGTGGCGGAACAGGAATCTTTACAGGGCACATTCCGTTTGTATGGATTTCCAATCAGGCCAGTAATAACGGAATTTTGTTTGGAAATATTAATGTAAGCAATGCAAGTGCAAGTAGCTACCATTTCAGCCCAGATGTAACCAAATACATTCCGACAAACCCGACTTTGCCAGCTACCGTTTTGATCAATGCTACTGCGTCTAATTTCAAGTTCCCTCAGGTTTTACGCAACAGCCTGGCTGTGGATCAAAAGTTACCTTTCGGCGCGATCGGAACCTTGGAAGCCATCTACACAAAGGATATCAACGCCGTCATTCATAAAGATTATAATTTGATAGCACCTGCAGGTACCATTTC
>DATBXH010000060.1:0-2571 GCA_036514375.1 Bacteroidales bacterium
GAATCCTTCACACTTTGCGGGAGGGAACGTTTCACCATAATACCTCCCAATGGTATAGGCAATCCGGTTTGTTCCTCCCACCAGGTACCCAGGTCGGCAATCTTCTTCAATCCCCGCTCTTCGTAAGTAAACCTGTTTTCATGAATAAGCAGTCCGGCATCAGCCTTACCCTCAAGTACTGTATCCTCGATATCGGAGAAAAGAACAACTGTCTTACTTTTTATGCCAGGATAAGCAACACTGAGCAACAAATTAGCCGTAGTTTTCTTCCCCGGAATGGCTACATGCAACCCTTTTACCATATCCGGAGTTACGGTAGTTTTAGATACCAGCAAGGGGCCATTGGCATATCCCAATGCACTACCTGAATTCAAAATCTGATAATCTTCAGAAACATATGGATAAGCTGCGTAACTTATCTTTATAACATCAAACTCCGACGACTCAGCAAATTGGTTTAATTGTTCAATATCCGTTAATTCCGTAACAAAAGATAAACCCTCTGTATCAACACGTTTATTTACCATAGCGTCAAACATAAACGTATCGTTCGGGCAAGTTGAAAAGCCTAATTTCAATTGCATGCTCTATATCTCTTCAAAGATGCCGATAAGCGCAGAATTCAATTTTTCAATGGCAAGGGGAACTTTCCAGTTTTTACGGTTTCGGGGTTCCACAAAATTTGACACTGAACGGATTTCTACAAATGGCAAATGTTGTTGCAAAGCTACATAAAAAACAGCAGCCCCTTCCATTGTTTCAATGTCAGGATTAAATTTTTCTTTTATGGTTCCGATTCTTTCGGTGCTACCGGAAGCAACATTGACTGTAACGCCTGTAGTATTTGGCAGGTGATTTGTAAAATGATGTTTTACAGGATTCATCAGTACTCCGTCACGGAAAGGAAAATCATCCCGTTCAATAAACTTCTCCTCAAAAACATGCCTGAAGATACCATTATCATCAACCCCAAAATCTGCAAGGTGCTCATTAATAACCTCAACTACAGACCCCGGTATGTAATTATCATGAAAGCTACCTGCAATACCCCCATTTATAATCAAATGATACTTTTTTTTCGCAAGGGTTTTTGTCAGCGAATAGGTGGTAGCCATCATGCCAACACCGGAAATCAGACAGTCTATCTTGTTACTGTTGGATTTACCCGACAGCATATTCATTTGAACAGACTTCAGCCTGAAGTGTTCAATCAGAGGCTCAACCTCGCGCATGGTGGCTGATACAAGGAGTATGTTCATGGAATACAATTTATGAATCAATACCTTGAAAAATATTTGTACTTTTGACCTTCTTTCACAAAGATAAACATTTGATAACCATGAGCAAAGTTTTTCTCACACGCCGCGAACGCTTCAATGCTGCTCACCGGATGTTTCACCCGGAATGGAGTGACGAAAAAAACATGGAAGTATACGGCAAATGCTCTAATCCTAACTGGCATGGGCACAATTACGTTTTGTTTGTAACCGTAAAAGGTGATGTCGATCCTGATATCGGTTATGTGGTTAACTTGAAAGCAATCAGCAAAATCATCAATGAACATGTTATTGAGCATTTGGACCACAAAAACATCAATCTTGAGGTTGATTTTATGAAAGGAAGAATACCTTCATCCGAAAATCTTGCCATTGCAATTTGGAAACAACTTGAGCCCCATATGCGGAATCTTGGTATCGAGCTGCATTGCATTAAAATAGAAGAAACGGAAAATAATTTTGTAGAATATTTTGGGGGAGTTAACAGTTGACAACCAATTCTTATCTGTCAACTACAATAATTATAAGCTATGGGATATACATTTAAGGGAAAAGGAATAATCGACGAAGATGATTATGCTAAAATCGAACAGTTCAACGAAGAAAAAACAGGAAAACTTACTGATTTATATGGCCAGGTACTTCAAGTAATAGACAACGACCCGGAAAGAGAAGGATTAAAGGATACTCCTTTGCGTGTTGCCAAAGCCATGCAGTTTCTGACACATGGATACAATCTAGATCCCAGGGAGTTACTTTCTTCCGCGATGTTCACGGAAGATTATCAGCAAATGGTGTTGGTGAAGGATATTGAACTTTATTCGATGTGCGAACATCATATGATCCCTTTTTTCGGGAAAGCTCATGTTGCCTACATACCAAATGGGAAAATTACCGGGTTAAGCAAAATTGCCCGTGTTGTTGATGCTTATGCAAGAAGGTTACAGGTTCAGGAGCGTCTCACCATGCAAATACGCGACTGTATTCAGGATGCTTTGTGTCCAATGGGAGTAGCTGTAGTTATTGAAGCACACCATCTTTGTATGATGATGAGAGGTATCCAGAAACAAAATTCAGTAACAACGACATCGGCATTTACAGGAGTATTCCTGAAAGACCCAAGAACACGCGAAGAGTTTATTCATCTAATCGGGATTGAGCTTCACTAAAACTTACGAAGCCATTCCTGTGAAGGTCAGTTAGGAATCGGGTTACCCGTTCTTCCAGTTGGTCAGCAGGTTTATGATGTGTATTAAGAAAATCGTTTAAGAGATTACAGATTTCTTCCACTGAA
>DATBXH010000061.1:0-4459 GCA_036514375.1 Bacteroidales bacterium
TTGCTCTATCCAACTGAGCTACGGAACCCAAAAATCGGCTGCAAAGTTAAAAAAAAAACTTTTCGGCCGAAGTATTTCAAGAATTAATTGCTATAGATTACTTTTTTACTACGCCGGCAATGTGTTTGATATGTTCGGGCGTGGTGCCGCAGCATCCTCCGATGACATTGGCTCCGGCAAGTAACAACTCGGATACGAATCCGGCCATCATCTCCGGTGATTCCGGGAAAACGGTTTTCCCATCCTGATAATGAGGCATCCCGGCATTGGCGTGTATCAGTACAGGGATTGTTTTGTTTACCGATCGTATCTCATTGGTAATGCCAACCATGCCTTCCACACCATTACCGCAGTTTGCGCCTATAATATTCGCTCCTGCGTCCACCAGTGTATTCACCATATCTGTCGGCGAAACGCCCATCATGCTTCTGAATTCACCCGCCGGAGTGCGGTCGAAAGTCATGGTACAAATAACTTCGCAGGGTGTATTTTCTTTGGCTGCTTTAACAGCTATGCGTGCTTCATCAAGGTCTGTCATGGTTTCAATGACCAAAGCATCGCATCCGCCCTGGTATAAAGCTACGCTCTGTTCTTTAAAAGCATCGTAAAGTTCTTCCTCGGTCACATCGCCCATCATTAAAATTTTACCGGTAGGACCGATGGAGCCGATCACATATTTGTCAGGTCCAGCAGCTGTCCGCGATATTTCGGCTGCTTTCCGGTTAATCTCCGTCGCTCTGCTCTCTAATCCGAAATTTGCAAGCTTAAACCGGTTGCCGCCGAAACTGTTGGTTTCAATCATGTCAGCGCCTGCAGCAATATAACTCCTGGCAATATCCAACACATCATTGGTGTGCTCGATGTTCCAAAGTTCCGGGCACTCGCCTGGTTTGAGTCCTTTTGCCTGTAAAAACGTTCCCCAGGCGCCATCAGATACTAATTTTTTGCCCGACGATATAAGCTGAGTGATGGTCAATTTCATAACTATAATTATTTTACGATGGTAACATACTTATATGTATATGCATGCGGACAAATATACGAAACTTACGTACCAAATTGCTAAAACCGGTTTACATTTGGATCGATTTTTGCGAGCGTTGCATATTTAAAAATTATATTTAAAGTAAATTGCTTTTCATAACTTTGTATATAACCTTAAATACTAACGAATATGAACTCAATTACGCTAAGAGGAAAACCTCACCTGATGCACCGGACTAAAAAGGAAAGACATATGTTTTTGTTGTTGAATCTGGTACTTCTCATTGGGTCCGGTTTGATGGTGGTATCATTGATGTATCTTCTTTTTCATCTGAAAACCTCAGATGTATCAATTTACTACAGTCTGCCAGGCATTTTCGTGGGAATTATTTTTATAGTGATTTATGCGGTTGGTACTGCATTTAGTGTAAAAAGGGGAAAAGGAATTTAATTCATAGTAAATCATATTTTTTATTAGATAAAATGAGATTTGGGCTTTTTTGTATCGTTCTGATATTTAGTGGGAGTAGTTGCCTCGAAGCACAGATAAATGTATCGGATCATTCTGTTTCCGGGGCTTTTGAACTTGTTCAGGGTAAAAATGCAGCCGATATTTTTATTGATCCTGCGGATGCAGAAGTCGTTCGTATTGCGGCTGAGGCATTGAAAAGTGATATTGAATTAGTAACCGGTATAGCACCCACGATACAAAGCGGAGCTGAGAAAATCTCATCCAATCCGGTTATAATAGGAACCATAGGTCACTCTGCACTTATTGATCAGCTTGATAAAAGCGGGAAACTATCATTAGACCGTGTTCGTGGAAAGTGGGAGACATTTTCCATCACCATGGTCGACCAGCCTTTGAAGGGTGTTAGGAAGGCTTTGGTAATTGCAGGAAGCGACCGACGTGGTACCTCGTACGGCGTTTTTGAATTATCGCGGATTATGGGTGTTTCGCCATGGGTATGGTGGGCCGATGTAACTCCCGCACATAAAGATGCCTTGTATGTTACCGGGACAAGTGTGGAGGGACCTCCGTCGGTAAAGTACCGTGGAATTTTCCTCAACGATGAAGATTGGGGATTGCAGCCCTGGGCGGCCCGAAACATGGATACTGACATAAAAGATATCGGGCCAAAAACCTATGCAAAGATATTTGAGCTTTTGCTGAGGTTAAAGGCAAATTTTATCTGGCCTGCCATGCACCCGTGCACCAAAGCATTTTATTATTATCCCGGTAATCCAAAGGTTGCGGATAAGTATGCCATTGTTGTGGGGTCCAGTCACTGCGAACCGATACTCCGGGACAATGTCTTTGAATGGGCCGAGAACTACGAACAGGAATATGGTGTAAAACCGGGTGAATGGCGATACGATGCATATAAGGAACAAATATATCGTTACTGGGAGGACCGTGCCAAGCAATCCTCCACTTACGAGTCAGTTTATACCGTTGGTATGCGTGGTGTACACGACGGAAGCATGCCAGGTCCGAAATCTAAGCCTGAAAAAATAAAATTGTTGGATCAGATTATTGTTGACCAGCGCAACATACTGGAAAAAAGTAAAGACAAACCTGCAAACCAGATACCGCAGATATTTTGCCCGTACAAAGAGGTGCTTCAGTTGTATCAGGGCGGACTGAATCTTCCTGAGGATGTCACCATTGTCTGGTCCGATGATAATCACGGATATATCCGGCAATTGTCCGATCCGAAGGAACAGAAACGATCCGGCGGAAGCGGTGTTTATTATCATTTGTCTTATTGGGGAGCACCGCACGATTATCTTTGGATTTGTTCTACAGCACCATCCCTCATTTCGTATGAATTAACCAAGGCTTATCAGTTTGATGCTTCAAGGCTCTGGGTCATTAATGTGGGCGATATTAAACCTGCTGAAATGGAGATTCAGTTCTCCATGGATTTAGCCTGGAATGTTGCCGACTGGACTCCAGACAAAGCATATCAATATGCTGAAAAATGGGCTTCGGAAACATTTGGAGAAGAATTTGCCGCTCCCATAGCCAAAATTAAAAGTGAATATTACCGCTTAGCACAGTGTGGAAAGCCGGAGCATTTGGGAATGCTTGCATTTAGCGATATCAATGAAGACGAACGCATCACAGCTTACGAAGCTATCGTAAAAGATGCGAAGGCTTTGGCAGAAAAGATCCCGCAGCGGCTTCGCGATGCTTATTTTCAACTGATTCTTTACCCAACCCAGGGTGCCTGTCTAATGAATGAAAAGATCTTTTATGCCCGGAAGAGTCAGGAAATGGAGAGTAAGAACGAAAAGATGGCTATTGATTATGCTTTGAAAGCCAAATCTGCTTTTGATCAGATCCGGGAGTTGACAAAGATCTATAATACCGGTATTGCCGATGGAAAATGGAATGGTATGATGGATTGGCATCCCCGCGATCTTCAGGTATTTTATATGCCAAAGGTGTCTTCGGCGGCTGAAAAGTATGTGGAGGACTCCGTAAAATATCGCATGGTTGCTAAAAAGGAATATGTAGATAGTATTCAGGGCGGTTCGTTTTCTTTAAAACAAAGCAATATCAGCAACTTAATTGTTTTGGACGCTAATAACTTTGTAAAAAAATCTGAGGCTTCGGGCCAGACGTTACAGGTTTTCGAGGGACTGGGTCTGGGCGGGTACGGAATCAGTATCATGCCGTTTACCACTCCACCCATTGCGGGTAATAATGTGAATAAAGCAACCTGTGTGGAGTATAAAGTGAAACTTTCTGCCGGTTCGCATACTATTACCCTGGAATGTTTGCCAACTCAGGGAATGTATAAAGATCGCAGCTTACGTTATGCGGTCTCGGTAAATGGCGATGATCCGCAGATTGTGGATGTAAATGATACCCGTGAGGACAGAACCTGGAAAGAAAATGTCCTTCGTGGGTTCTCTTTGGGTACTTCAATACACAATGTTGGCACTACAGGCGAAGCAGTGATAAAAGTATATCTTCTTGATCCTGGTTTGGTGGTCAATAGAATTGAGGTACTGTAAAATATTTATGTGGTAGAATATTAAAAGAAGGGTTTTTAGATGTCATAAGCCTGGGGATAGACTGAAGTCTCTCAGCCATTCGTTTCGCTCTGTACATCAAAACGGAGTGCTGAGTGAAGTCTCCTGACTTCGCTCTTTTGCACAACCCCTGTTCTTCAAGATCCATTCTTTGATTCCGATTGTTTACCCAAAAGAAAAATTTTCTTCCTTTTCAAAATACCGTGGATAAAATTGTAATTTTGCCCCCTTTTATTTTAAGGAGCAAAAGATATGATTATTGTTTCGGACCTGGAAATACAGTTTGGTAAAAAACCGTTGTTTCAGGATGTTAATATGAAATTTACGCCAGGCAATTGTTATGGGATCATTGGTGCGAATGGTGCCGGAAAATCTACATTTTTAAAGATATTAAGCGGCGAGTTGGATCCCAGTAAAGGTTCCATTACCT
>DATBXH010000062.1:0-2883 GCA_036514375.1 Bacteroidales bacterium
ATACCAAAAGTCCTTATACGATCGACTTTCCGGTTGCTGACATTGGGAAAACCGTCTATTACCGTTTCAGATGGGTAAATAAACGGGGACAACCCGGACCGTGGAGCAGTACCGTCAGTGCCGTGGTGGGTGGATAAGGAAGCATCGAGATTAAAACTCCTCAACTTTCATTTGGCTCCATGTGATTGAAGGAACATCCTGGCTTCCGTAGTAAATTATTTTATCCGTTAACCTTCAGGCGACAGGGAATACATGCTTAGCGACCTCCTGAGAATTTAACTTAGCTTATCGGGATAATTTATTTTCGCTCATTGCTTTCCCCTGCAAACATATTTGGTAACCAGGAGTATTTGTGCCGACGTGAGGCTCGTTCTCGGGGCCATATCTGAAATTATGCTTTCCCAGTTACTTACGGAATATAAATCCGGTGAATAGAGTGAGTGGCATTTCCCGCAATTGTTTATATATAACGTCCGGCCCTGCTGTAATTCCGACAACGTGGCATTTACTGTAGTATCTGAACTTGTTGGAACATACAGACCCGAAGTATTTGTGGTGCTGCTACTGGTGTCGATACTAGATTCTTTAGAACAAGC
The DNA here is from genome assembly GCA_036514375.1 of Bacteroidales bacterium. Lineage (GTDB taxonomy): Bacteria > Bacteroidota > Bacteroidia > Bacteroidales > JAAUTT01 > JAAUTT01. The sequence goes on from DATBXH010000062.1 coordinate 597, forward strand.
TGCAGAAAGCACAAAAGTCGTTGCAACGATAACCCACTTTACTATTCTCATCTCTTATCTTCATTTTGATGTGCAGGTAATACAGGTTCGTTAAAATAATCCCTACATGGGAAGTGCATTTTTTGCCTGACGGAATTGAATTTAGAGAGTCTATGCCAGCAGCGAGGGGTTCTAAACTTCTATCATTCCCGGATCAATTATTTCTCATTCCAGATTTGACAATTGCTTTTTATCAACTTTCCCCGTAGAAAATGTCGGTAAAGCGTCTACAATCTTTACTTGAGCAGGCATCTGGTACCTTGCCACTTTATTTTGAAGCCAAGTTAAAACCATATCTTCGGTCAGGACTGATTTTTCCTTTAGTACGATGAACGCTTTCAAACGCTGACCAAATTCCTCATCAGAAATACCAATTACAGAAGCACACTCGATTGATTCATTTCGCATCAATACTTCTTCCAGTTCCTCAGGATATACATTCTCTCCGCCGGATACAATCATGTTATCTCTTCTTCCCTTGAGAAAAACATAACCGGCTCTTTCAATATACCCTAAATCACCTGTAGGCACCCAATAATTGCTTTTACTATCCATTACCCACCGGCTTTTTATGCAGATCATTCCCACTGTACCTTGTTCACATGCTTGCTCATCATCATCGATTACTTTGAGAGATACTCCTCTAATTGGTTTCCCAATGGTAGCAGGGTGCTTTTTTAAATCATAAGGTTTTGCCAATATTGAAAAACCTGCCTCAGATGTGCCATACAAATTATAGAGTATGTCGCCCAATTGCTGCAACGTATAACGAGCCAGATTCTCATTTAAAGGTGCACCTCCCGAAAGAATACATCTCAGTGAGTAAAGAGCTTTTTCATCATGTCTTAGCATTCGTTGCAGCATTAGAGGAACAAGAATAGCAACTTCCACTGAGTTTTCTGATATTAGCTTACAAGCTTCTACCGTTTCATATTTTTTCAGAATGAATAACTCAGCTCCCAAAAGTACCGAAACAATCATTGAGGCTAGTCCGTAGCCATGGTATATCGGGGTTGCAATATAAACGGAACGGTAATTGTCAATATTTACATCTGTCAAGAGAGCAAGGAACGGGCTGACAAAATTTGTTACAGAAGTTTTTCGACCTGCAGCCTTAAATTCCCCTGTTGTTCCTCCGGTAAGCACTACAATTTTACCGGACGAATACTTCCTTAACTTTGTGTTAATAAATTTCCGGTTCTTAATCAAGCCATTAATTGAAGGTAAAAACTCATGGTATGTGAGAATACGTTTTTGAGAATCATACTCCTTAAGATCATCATCTCTTTCTATGTCGTATATAATCAGATTAAACTTCTTATCATCAATAATTCTTTTTAGTTGTATCGGACTCATTTCAATATTTAACAAGTAAACATCTACTCCCACCCTTGACAATGCAAATAAAGATTGAATAAGCACGAGATGATTTCTACAAATCAGAGCCACCCGATCTTGTTCCTTCAAATTATACTCATGCTTTAATTGTATAGCTAGTTGTTTACTGTCTTTAAAAAGGTCATTTAATGTTGAAGTTCCTTCTGTCTCATGAATAGCAATGCGATTTGGATATATTGTAGCCGAAAACCTTAGTATAGCCATTAAATTAATACCCTCTAAAAGAATGGAGCGAATAAAAAATAAAACTCCTTTAGGAGTGAGCAAATTAATACAATATAACTTTTTAACTAATCGAAACACGTCGTTCCTTTCTTATATGGTTAGTGAATGAAATCTCCAGCAAAGGCCTAAATATCACCGAAGCTAATTCTCCAAAAATCACCCACCATGGTTTATACGTTCGTTTACGGGTTAAAATGAATTTGCAAATTATCTTAGCAACGTGTCCTGGTTTCATGGCAGGCATATTTTTGTATGCCTCGTTAGGTTCTATCATTCTTGTTCTTACAAGGGGCAAATAAATGGTTGTGGTTGCTATTTTTCTTGCATTAAGTTCAGGAGCAACACATCGAAACCAATTATCGAAAGCTATTTTGGATGCCTGGTAAGCAGCCCATTTGGGTGCGGGGGCCAATAATACATTGATGGCAGAAATATTAATAATATGCCCATGGTTTCTTTTCAACATCGGGATCAAGGACAATGTTATCTGCACCGGGGCGTTATAGTTTATGTCCATTGTCCGTTTAAAATCATGAAATCTGTCCAATGAATCTTCAACGGATCTTTTTATTGATTTGCCGGCATTATTCACAAAAATATCGATACCTTCTTTTCGTTCCCTGAT
>DATBXH010000063.1:0-3313 GCA_036514375.1 Bacteroidales bacterium
CTTGTTTCGGAAAAACTGGGAATACCGAACACAGTTCAATGTTGATCAGAACATTTTGGGACAGGATGTAGTACAGCTTTCCTTCAGGGGATTAGAGCCATATAGTTATGTTTATCTTAATGACTCCCTTTTATTAAAGGCTGACAACATTTTCCGGTCGTGGATTGTGAACTGTAAATCCAAATTAAAGGCTAAGGACAACAGACTCCTCATTGTTATTCAAAATGTGAAAAGGAGAAAGAAGCATCATTATACGCATTTTGGGATTGGTACCGGCAATTCATTGCTGTCTTCAGAGTCTGCGACCAACAACGAATGTTCATTATGCAGTCCGGGAATTTGGAGACCAGTTAGTTTACTGGCATGGTCCTTTGCCAAAATAGAGGATATGAACCTCCATCCTGATTCAATCTCCTCAAAAATAGCCGTTTATTCGGCAAACCTTTCCGTAACATCAGTCGAGAACCAGCAGGTTTCGTTTGAATTACTTGTAAACAATAAATTGGAAACCGAACCCGGGACACTTACTTTAAAAAAAGGGAGTAACTTTTATCAGTTCAAATTTGCTATTGAGAGGCCTAAATTTTGGTGGACAAACGGATTGGGAGACCCTTATTTGTATAACATAACCGTTCGTTTGAAAAAAGGTCAGACAATCATCCATGAGTTACACCAACGCTTGGGTGTACGAACAATTGAACTGGTCGATCAGGTAAATCCAACCGATAAAAAAATGTATTTAAAACTTAACGGGATACCGTTATTTTTGAAAGGTGCAGCATTTGTAAATTCTTATAAACTGATCCGGAACAATTTGAACGACTTTTACAGGCAACTGATTGACAATGTACGGCAATCAAACTTTAACACAATAAGAGTTTTAAATAAAGGCATTTACGAGGACAATGTTTTTTATGATTTGTGCGATGAAAACGGGATACTGGTTTGGCAGGATTTTATGACTAATCCGATACGAATAGAAATGGATAGTACTTATGAACAGACATTCAGGCAGGAGGCAATTGAATTGATGAAGCGTTTGCGAAACCATCCTTGTCTTGCACTTTGGTGGGGAAACGATTCTCCTTCTATTCCTTTATCGGTACCCGTTCAGGAGACATTAAAACCGACAGATAAAGAGAATCATATAGATCGCAATAAATTTTATTTCAATAACTTATTACCTGATCTTGTAGAAGATTACGGCAATGCCATTCCATACCAGCATTTTTCAACCTTCAAAGGAGCTAAGTCCAAAGCAGGAATTGATCTTTTTGACGGAACTATGTTTGGAAACATAGCTATGGAATATGGTATACCTTCGTATGGGTTCCGAATTCCTGAACAAGTCTTCCCGGATAGGAATCTGTCCGGAAAACCGGATTTAAAGATTTCGGATACTTGCCCTGTAGTTGGAGGATCGGATGTTACCGAAGAAACCGAAAGCTTAAAAAATTATATCCATAAAAACCTGGGAGATCCGAAAGACGCGGAAACTAAAGCATATTATTCCCGGATAGCGCAAGCTGAAGTATTAAAATCGGCAATTGAAAGTCATCGTATCAGGATGCCCGAATGCATGGGTACACTTTATCAACAGATAAGCGGATTTACCGGTGTTTTTTCGTTGTCTACCATTGATTCCTCCGGTACCTGGAAGCCGGCTCAATATGCTGTTAAAGATGCCTTCTCGCATTTGCTTGTAGTTCCGGTTATTGAAAAGAATGTGTTAAATATTTATGGAGTAAGTGATGCCTTAAAGGATCTGGATGCCTTTTTGTTAGTAAGGCTGATTAATTTTAAGGGAAAGGATTTATTCGTAAAACAGGTTCCTGTCAGTTTAGATGCCAATTCATCACACCTGATCCTATCAGTAGGCGAAGCAGAATTACTCAGAAACGCTGATAGATCGGAATGTTGTCTTGTCGTTCAGTTAAATCAGGCTACAAAAACATTATCACAAAATTTACTTTATTTTACGGAATCCAAAAATTTAAAACTGCCAAAACCCGCTATTGAAATGGATATCAATGAAACAGTTAAAGGGTATAATATAATTCTTAGGTCTGCCGTTTTAGTAAAAAGTGTATTTTTGCGAACAGTTTCAAAAAGATGCTGGTTTTCGGATAACAACATTGATTTGCTTCCGGGAAAACGCACCCGTATAAATGTCAGGTATGACGGAACAAAGGACGAACTTAATAAAGACCTTCGGATCAGTTCGTTTATGGTTACTAAATAATCCCCAATGACACACCGGTTTAATTTTTTTTTACTTCTTCTTGTTTTACTTGCATCGTCCTGCAGGAAATATCCGGGCCTCCAATCTATTGAAATCCAAATCAATGATAACTGGTCGTTTTGTAAAGCAGGCGACAACAACTGGATGCCGGCTGTGGTGCCAGGAAACATATTTTCCGATCTTTTAAAAAATGAAAAGATCGGCGATCCGTTTTACCGGGACAATGAGAGAACTATTCAATGGGTAAGTGATGAAGACTGGGAATACCGGACTAAATTCGATGTCCCGGATGATATATTGAAAGACGATCAGATACTAATTCATTTTGACGGACTGGATACCTACGCCGATGTTTATCTTAATAACCGGCTTGTCCTTAAGGCAGATAATATGTTTCGTTCCTGGGATGTTCCGTGCAAAGGGCTGGTGAAGGAACGCGATAATCTCCTGCGGATTTACTTCCATTCTCCCTTGAAAGTAGGGATGCAAAGAGTAAAACAATTATCCTACTTATTGCCATCCATAGGCGAACAGGTCCCTGACAGTGAAAAAACCAGTGCATTTACCCGTAAGGCAGCCTTTCAGTACGGTACGGATTGGTCACCCCGTATAGTAGGTTGTGGAATCTGGCGCCCGGTTAGTATCAGGGCCTGGAGTTTCGCTCACATATCGGATATTTTATTGGAGCCAAATAGTATAAACAAGGATTTAGCGGATTACAATGCTATTTTAAATATCGGTGCTGCAAAGGCTGGCGTATATCAGTTAAGTTTTTATATTGATAATAATCTGGTAGGGAGTCCATTTAGTGTTAACCTAAAGAAAGGAAACAACAAAGAAGTATTTAATTTCCAGATAGAAAGGCCTAACCTATGGTGGTGTAACGGAATGGGTGATCATTACCTGTATACGTTGAGGGTTCAACTGACTCATGAGAAAAAGCCGGTAACTGAAATAACCCAGAGGTTCGGTGTACGAAAACTGGAGTTGGTCCAGGATTCCGATGCCTTTGGACGCAGTTTTTATTTCCGTTTGAACGGAGTGCCTGTTTTCATGAAAGGTTCAAATTAT